>JALVNE010000368.1 GCA_027026755.1 Sedimenticola sp.
CCGCAGCACCTTGCGCAAGAAACTGGCCCGCTTCGAAATCGGCTGAATTCACATCCGTTTTTCCAGATTTCTTTTCTCCAAGCATCCTTTCAGGAAACTCCGACATGACTGCAATCACCCGCGCACTCCTCAGCGTATCCGACAAAGAAGGCATCGTGGAATTCGCCCAGGGCCTGAACCAGGCCGGGGTAGAGATCCTCTCCACCGGCGGCACCGCGAAACTCCTGGCCGACAACGGCATTCCCGTCATCGAGGTCAGCGACTACACCGGTTTCCCGGAAATGATGGACGGCCGGGTCAAGACCCTGCATCCCAAGATCCACGGCGGCATCCTCGGCCGGCGGGGCAGGGATGATGCTGTCATGAAGGAACACGGCATAGGTCCCATCGACCTGGTGGCAGTGAACCTCTATCCTTTCGAAAAGACCGTCGCCAATCCGGACTGCGACCTGGCCACGGCCATCGAGAACATCGACATCGGCGGCCCCACCATGATCCGCGCCGCCGCCAAGAACCATAAAGACGTGGCGGTGGTGGTGGACCCCGCCGACTACGCTCTGATCCTGTCCGAGATGAAGAACAACGGCAATGCCCTGAGCGACGACCTGCGTTTCCGTCTGGCGGTGAAGACCTTCGAGCACAGCGCCCGCTATGACGGCGCCATCGCCAACTACCTGGGCGCCATGGCCAGCGACGGCACAAAGCAGGACTTCCCCAACACCATCAACCTGCAGTATCGCCAGGTGCAGACCATGCGCTACGGGGAGAATCCCCATCAGAAGGCGGCCTTCTTCCGGGAAGACGATGTGCGCGAAGCCTGCATCGCCACCGCCCGCCAGCTCCAGGGCAAGGAACTGTCCTACAACAATATTGGCGACACGGACGCGGCCCTGGAATGCGTCAAGCAGTTCAGTGAAGGGCCGGCCTGCGTCATCGTCAAGCACGCCAATCCCTGTGGTGTGGCCATCGGCGACAGCCTGCTGGAAGCCTACGACCGGGCCTATGCCACGGACCCCGAATCGGCCTTCGGCGGCATCATCGCCTTCAACGGCGAACTGGACGCGGAAACTGCCCAGGCCATCGTGGACCGTCAGTTCGTGGAAGTCATCATCGCCCCGGAAGTCTCCGCCGAAGCTGCCGAGGTGGTGGCGGCAAAGAAAAACGTGCGCTTGCTGGCTTGCGGTCAGTGGCCGGAGAACCCCGCGCAACGCCTTGATTTCAAACGAGTAAACGGCGGCCTGCTGGTACAGGACGCGGATTTGTCCCTATACAACGAACTGAAAGTGGTCACGGAACGGCAGCCCACGGAACAGGAAATGGCCGACCTGCTGTTCACCTGGCGGGTGGCCAAATTCGTAAAATCCAATGCCATCGTCTATGGTAAGAACAACATGACCATAGGCGTGGGCGCTGGCCAGATGAGCCGCGTCAACTCCGCGCGCATCGCCGGCATCAAGGCCGAGCACGCGGGGCTGGAGGTACAGGGTTCGGTCATGGCCTCGGATGCCTTCTTCCCCTTCCGCGACGGCATAGACAACGCCGCGCAAGCCGGCATCGCCGCAGTGATACAGCCTGGCGGCTCCATGCGCGACGAGGAAGTCATCGCCGCCGCCAACGAGCATGGCATGGCCATGGTCTTTACCGGCATGCGGCATTTCCGACACTGAAGGAGAGGCAAACCATGAACATTCTCATCGTAGGTGGTGGAGGCCGGGAACACGCACTGGCCTGGAAAGCGGCCCAGTCTCCCCTGGCGGACAAGGTCTACGTGGCCCCCGGCAATGCCGGCACGGCCCGGGAAGACAAGGTGGAAAACGTGGACATCGCTGCGGGTGACCCCAAGGCCCTGCGCGACTTTGCCCTGCAGAACGACATCGGCCTGACCATCGTCGGCCCGGAACAGCCCCTGGTGGCGGGTATCGTGGACAGCTTTACCGCCGCGGGTCTGAAATGCTTTGGTCCCACCAAGCGGGTGGCCCGCCTGGAAGGCTCCAAGGCCTTTGCCAAGGACTTCATGACCCGGCACGGCATTCCTACGGCAGCCTACGGCAGCTTCTCCGAAGTGGACGAGGCCCTGGAATACCTGTACAAGATGGGTGCCCCCATCGTCATCAAGGCCGACGGCCTGGCGGCGGGCAAGGGCGTGATCCTGGCCCATGACATGAAGACCGCCGAGGACACGGTGCGGGACATGCTCTCCGGCAACGCCTTCGGCGAAGCAGGGCACAGGGTGGTCATCGAGGAATTTCTAAACGGCGAGGAAGCCAGCTTCATCGTCATGGCCGACGGCAAAAACGTCCTCACCATGGCCTCCTCCCAGGACCACAAGGCGGCCCTGGAAGGCGACACCGGCCCCAACACCGGCGGCATGGGCGCCTACTCACCCGCGCCCGTGGTGAACGAGGACATCCACAACAAGATACTGGAACAGATCATAGGCCCCACCATCGCCGGCATGGCTGCCGACGGCAGCCCCTACACGGGCTTTCTCTACGCCGGGCTGATGATAGACACCGAGGGCAACCCGAAAGTCATGGAATTCAACTGCCGCTTCGGCGACCCCGAAACCCAGCCCATCATGATGCGCATGCAGTCCGATCTGGTGGCTCACTGCCTCGCCGCCCTGGAGGGCGAACTGGACGGGGAAACCGCCGAATGGGACGACCGCGCCGCCCTGGGCGTGGTACTGGCCGCCGGCGGTTATCCCGGCAGTTACGAAACAGGCGATATCATCGAGGGCCTGCCCGAGGAAGAGGCAGAAGATGTGAAGGTATTCCACGCCGGCACTGTGGAGCAGGATGGCAAGGTGCTCACCGCGGGCGGCCGGGTACTCTGCGTCACCGCCCTGGGGGACAGCGTCACCGAGACCCAGCGCAAGGCCTACGCCCTGGCGGAAAAGATTCACTGGAACAATATGCAATATCGCAAGGATATCGGTTACCGGGCCGTGGCCCGGGAACAAAAGGGCAGGGGCTGACACTCGGTCATGGACAACGATTGCCGCTGCAACCAGATGGGTGCCAGGCTGATACTCGGCCTGGCCCTGCTGCTCATCACCTGGATGGCCCTGACGCCCACGCCCGATGTCATCCAGGAAAACGTCAACGACAAGCTGAGCCATGCCCTGGCGTTCCTTTTCCTCGCCGCCCTGGCCCATGCCGGCTGGCCCGACCAGGGCTTTGGCTGGCGTCATGGCCTGTGGCTCATGGCCTATGGCATTTTCCTGGAATGCGCCCAGTATTTCATACCCGGACGCTTTTTTTCCGTGGCGGACATGCTGGCCGATGCCATGGGCATTCTCGCCTGGCTGCCCCTGGCCCGCCTGCTGCCCCGCCGGTTCCGCGCCTCCGGGCCAGGAGCTGCCTGAACCATGAGTTCTGCCGACCAGACCCGCCTGCCCACCCCGGAGCAGGCCCTGCCGGGCCGCCAAGAGCCCATGCCGGTGGCGGAGCGCCATTTCGTCCTGGGCACCCCTCTGAACGGCCCCTTCCCGGAAAACCTGCGCCAGGCCCTGTTCGGCCTGGGCTGTTTCTGGGGGGCGGAAAAGCTGTTCTGGCAGTTGCCCGGGGTGTATAGCACTGCCGTGGGCTATGCGGGAGGTCATACCCCCAACCCCAGCTATCAGGAAGTCTGCACCGGCCTCACCGGCCACAACGAAGTGGTGCGCGTGATCTTCGACCCGGCGGTCATTTCCTATGACGAACTGCTCAGGGCCTTCTGGGAAGCCCATGATCCCACTCAGGGCATGCGCCAGGGCAATGACAGGGGCACCCAGTACCGCTCGGGCATCTATACCTACGACGCTGACCAGCAGGCCCGGGCGCAAGCCAGCCGGGATCGCTACCAGCAGGAACTGGAGCGCAAGGGCCTGGGCACCATCACCACGGAGATCCTGCCTGCGCCCCCCTTCTATTTTGCCGAGGACTATCACCAGCAATATCTGGCCAAGAATCCGGACGGCTATTGCGGCCTGGGCGGGACAGGCGTCTGTCTGCCGCCGGAGTGATGACACCCACAACATATCGGCATCCTGTTCCGTAGGTCGGACTTCAGTCCGACAACAACCACCGCCACCAGGAAAGATAATGTCGGACTGACGTCCGACCTACCGAGGAAACAACGTCCGCCAGGCCGGATGGGCGCCAATGAGAGTCAGGGCTTCGCCCAGCAGGCGCTTGCCAGGTTCCGTGCGATGCCAGGTGGAAGCGCCGGAAGGATGGGGCAGGGGAATCACCGTGGTCCGCAGGCCCCATAGTTCCATCTCGAAAGACCGACCGATGACCTCCGTGAGTTTGCCCACCGGCATGAGCCGGCCAATGGCCAGCTTGCCGATGGGAATCACCAGGCGGGGCTGAAGGATGGAAAACTCCTGCTCCAGCCAGGCGGAACAGGCGCCAATCTCTTCCTCACTGGGCACCCGGTCACCTCCTTTCGGATTCTTGCCGGGAAAACAGCGGCATACGGCTGCCATGTACACCCTGCTCCTGTAGCTCTCCTCATCCACCCCCAGGCTTTCAAACCACTTGAATAGGGTCTTGCCCGCCGTCCAGGCAAAGGGCCTGCCCGCCGGGCCTTCTTTCTCCCCCGGCGCCTGGCCGATGGATATCACCGGTGAGGCCACTGGTCTGCCCACCACCACGGGAGGAATCATATTCTTGCAGCAACGGCATTCCCTGAGGAGGCTCTGGAGTTCAACTATGGCTTGCATGGAATCTGTCATGCGGGGAAGATAGCAGAAATTCGGTTTCATTAGAGGAGGCATCATGAAAGCAGTCGTCATGACCGATATCGGCGGCCCGGAGGTTCTCGAGTGCCAGGAGTTGCCGGACCCCGAACTCGCCGGCCCAAGCCAGATCAAGGTGCGCCTGCACACTGCCGGCATCAATCCCATCGACACCAAGCTGCGCGCCCGGGGGCTGTTCTATGGCGCCACCCCGCCGGCCATCCTGGGCTGTGACGGCGCGGGAGAAGTCGTGGAGGTCGGTGAACAGGTGACCCGCTTCCAACCCGGTGACAAGGTCTGGTTCTGCCATGGCGGCCTGGGACGGGAACAGGGCAACTACGCCCAGTACACGGTACTGGAGGAAAGCCGCGCGGAGTTCATGCCGGCGCGCACCAATTTTCCGGAGGCCGGCGCCACCCCCCTGGCCCTGATCACCGCCTGGGAAGCCCTGTACGACCGCGGACGGCTGGAAGAAGGCCAGACGGTACTCATCCACGCCGGTGCTGGCGGCGTGGGCCATATTGCCGTGCAACTGGCAAAGATACGCGGTGCCCGGGTCATCACCACTGTCAGCACGGCGGAAAAGGCGGCCTTCGTCCGCGAACTGGGCGCCGATGTCGTGGTCAACTACCGCACGGACGACCTGGCAGGCATGGTCATGGAACACACGGATGGCCAGGGCGTGGATCTGGTGTTCGATACCGTGGGACCGGAAACCTTCCGCCAGTCCCTGCCCCTGATTCGTGAATATGGCTGCATCGTCACCATTCTCGACCCCGGCGAGGGACTGGTGACATCAGAGGCACGCAACCGCAACCTGAGCATCGCCTTCACCCTCATGCTCACCCCGGCCCTCAAGGATATCCAGGAAGCCCTTGCCCACCAGGGGGAAATCCTGCGCCTTGGCGGTGAATGGATGAGTGAAGGGAAACTGCGGGTGGAAGTGAGCCGCATCTTCCAACTGGAGGAAGCTGCCAAGGCTCACCGCCTCATCGAGGAAGGCCATACCCTGGGCAAACTGGTATTGATGACCGGCTGATCATTGTCCCGTCCCGGTGGGCCCGAGCCTCGAGGGGGCAGGCGTATGGGAGGCGGAATTCCTGATCGGTTGCCGGGGCGGTTCCGTCAGCGCGATGAACTCCAGGCTGTGCAACACCAGCCTGCCCTTTGCCCAGACAGGATTCAGGCGCAGGGTATCGCCGATCTCGTCCGCATACAGCCAGAAGTACAGATCGTTTTCACCCTCGGAGAGCATCTGTTTCAGGACCCGGTTGGCTGAGAATCCCGGCTTGTTCTTCTCCGTGTAGTACAGCTCCAGGCCGGCTCTGACCGAGCTGTACAGGCGGATGTGCAGGATATAGGCGGGAGCCGGCGGCAAGTCCGGGCGGGGTATCAGAATATAAGGACCTTCGCCCGTGGATTCGAGCATCAGCTGTTTCCGGGTCCTGGACAGCAAGCGGAAACGATCGTTGAAACGCAAGCGGGACAAAGGCAGGGCGACCACGGAACCCAGACCGTCTGCAACGATCTGCTTCAACACCGGCACGGGACTGGGAGCCAGGGGCAGGGACCTTTCCACCCACTCCTCTATGACCACATCCGGCTTTTCCCTTTCGATCATCTCCTTCAGTACCTTCATGTCCAGTCTGGTCCAAATATAGGTGGACCGGCTGAAGATCCGGGAAAAGTACGGCTCCAGCGCGGTAAAAAAAGAGTCCCTGAAGATCACCGCCCGCAACCGGCCTGTATCGCAGACATCGGTATGCACGTCTCTGGGCGCAGCCTGTTCAGGAATGGTGCGAGGTTTGCAGGTTCCGGAAAAATCGGGAACCAGGGCGGCCCGGCGTTGGGGCAACAAGCCCACGTAGCCATTCAGATCACCCTCTCTATGCGTGCCTGCCTTGAGGGGAAAGAGCGCAGGGCTTATATCGTCGGGAAACACTGCCGCCAAAGCTTCACTGATGGCCTTTTGAGCATGGTTTGCGCCAAGGTGGTTCCAGTGGCTGTCACGAAAGAAATAAACAGGCCCCAGGGCCTTGGCCTCGATGAGGGCCGGGCGCAGATCCACGGCCTGGGTCAATCCCCGGGCGCGCAGGTAGGAAAAGAGCTGATCCGCCGCCGATTCCTCATGCACCGGCTCCACATAGTCCGGCAGGTACTCTGGATAGATGCTGTGCTTGTTTGGCGCCATGACGAACAGAAAAGCGCTGCCGCGGCTTTTCAGCCAGTAGCTGAGCGCAGAAAAATAGGAGGCAAACTGGCGCAAACCCGCCTTGGTATAGCGGTTGACATGCCTGGCGTCGCCCACGGGATCATCATATTTCGTATAGCCTTTGCTTATACCGCCCAGAAACACCCAGCCATCCTTGCCCAGGATCACGTCCCGGGACGGGGCATCCCCCAGATGGTACTTCAGCTGTTTGTACAGGCTTACCAACAGCTGGCGGAAACCAAAATGATCCGCATAATAGTCTGCAAACCGGGCAGGAAATTCCTGCACAGTCTGGAGGTTACCCGGCCAGGAGGGCAGCGGCGCCAGGGTACGCTTCTCCAACCTGGAAATCTTGATGTCATCCTCCAGCAGGGCCCCCACCAGGGGCAGATAGATGGCCGCCAGGAACATCAGCACCAGGGCCACGGCATAAAGATGATAGAGTCGGCGGGAGGCTGACATCATCTAGAACCTGAAGTAAATAAAGGGGTTGTAGGTGGATGCGGAAACCTTGAGCAAGCTCAGGAACAACAGCCCTCCCACGACCGCCAGCTTCGGCAGATAGATCAATGCCAGTTCTCTTGCCGGTCGGCTGGCTGCCACGGCTGCAACACGGTCCCGGAGAAGGCCATACACCGGCATGGCCAGTACCACCCCCACCACGAAAGCCGTCAGGGCCTCCACATTCAGCAAACGGTGATACTGCAGGCTGCTGGTGGCCACCGCTGAGAAATCCACCATGGCCTGCAGATAGCTCAGGGACTGGGGAAGCGTCTCCGCCCGAAAGAACACCCAGGTGACGATCACCACCAGCAGCAGATACAGATGTTGCAGAGGCTGCCACAGCCGCTTCAGTACATTTGAAAAGCCCGCATGCTCCGCCGCCATGAAGACCCCATGGCTCAAGCCCCAGATCAGAAAATTCCAACTCGCCCCGTGCCAGAACCCTGTCAATATGAACACCAGGAACAGGTTGACATACACCCTGAGGGTCGATACCCGGCTTCCACCCAGAGGGATGTACACATAGTCCCGGAACCAGGTCGAAAGAGAAATATGCCAGCGACGCCAGAACTCCCGCAGGGATTTGGCAATATAGGGATAGTTGAAGTTTTCCAGAAAGCGGAAGCCGAACATGCGCCCAAGGCCAATGGCCATGTCCGAGTAGCCCGAAAAGTCGAAATAGATCTGCAGAGCATAGGCCAGGATGCCGATCCAGGCCAGGGGCAGGGTCAATTCTGAACCGCTGAGGGCAAAAGCACCATCGGCCACTTCCCCCAGGGGATTGGCCAGCAGCATCTTTTTCGCCAGGCCATAGACGAAACGCTGCACGCCGGAAGCAAACAACTCGAGGGAGTGTGAACGGTCACGAATCTGGGCCGCCACGTCATGATAGCGGACGATGGGGCCGGCAATGAGCTGGGGAAACAGGGAGATATACAGGGCCAGGTTCCACAGGCTGCGCTGTACCGGCACTTCCCTGCGGTACAGGTCCACGATGTAGGAAATGGCCTGAAAGGTAAAGAAGGAGATCCCCAGGGGCAGGTGCACCGGCGCCAGATCCAGGCTGCCCATGCCCATGGCCCGGGTCAGCACACTCAAATTGTCTGCAATGAAATTGGCATATTTGAAGGAGATGAGCAGCAGGACATTGGCTGCCACAGCTGTTGCCAGCCATAGCCGGGCCCGGCGTTGCCGCCCGGCCTCCAGTGCCCCGCTCAGCAACAGGCCGGCAATGTAATTGAGCACGATGGAAGCCAGCAGCACGCCTACATAGAATCCCTCCCCCCAGGCGTAGAAGGAAATACTGGCCAGCAGCAGAATGGCATTGCGCAGCCAGCGGGGAGAAAAGTAGTAAAGCAGCAGAACCAGTGGCAGAAAGCCAAAAAGAAAAACAGGCGAACTAAATACCACGATCTGTCCTCTGCCACAGCGAACTGCTGTTCACTTCCATGAACCTGCTGATCACGGGAAAAGAGCATATCTGCAAGTGGTGCTTCAGCCCAGCATTCCCCCCTTGTGGCGGATGCTGTCGGGCTGAAGCCCAACCTACAGTAATGGGGCGTGAAATCAGGTTCCTTCTGTCCGGATATGGGTGATCCACTGACTGGCCTGACGCTTGGATTTCTTGTATTTCAGCGCCTTGGAGAAGCTGGCGATGGCGCTTCGCTTCTTGCCGCTCTCATACAGGGCCATGCCTTTGAGAAGATAGGCGTCCCCGGGATGTTTCAGGCCGCCCGCGGCCAGGGCCTTGTTGGACAGTTCGATGACTTTTTTCCAGTTTTCCTTGTCCGTGTAAAGCTGGGCCAGGCGCAGGAACAGTACGCCCTTTGCCTGGACTTCGGCGGCGGCCTGCAACTCCCTCAGCGCTTCGTTGGTTTCCTTGGCCCGCATCCAGGCTTCGCCCAGCTTCTGCAGGTTCTTGCCCGTGCGCTTTATGCGCCCGGCTTTCATTTCCGCTTCGAGTATCTTGGCCGCCTTGTAGGGGATGCCCTGCAAAAGATACATGTTCACCAGGTTCATCAGCTCCCGTTCTTTTTCCAAGAAGCCCTGCTTGTGGGCCAGCTCCAGCACCGCCAGGGCGCGACGGTTCTTTTTCAGGGTGAAATACACGCCGGACAACTGTTTCCAGTACTGCTTCTTGTCCGGCCAGTAGGCCACCATGGTTTCCAGCACCTCGGCCGCCTCGGCATAGCGTTTTTTCTGATAGAGCATGGACAGCAGCAACTGGTACCAGTTTTCCCGGGGCTTGGCGGCAAGGCTGATGGCTTTTTGAATCTTGGGTATGGCCTTGTCGTAATTCTTGAGCTGGGCGTAGATGGTGGCGCCAAAGGCATAACTGTCGGCGGAAGGCTTTTCCGCCTGGGTCAGCCATTGTTCATACGCCCTGGCTGCCGCCTTCCAGTCTGAATCGGCGGCATACAACTGAGCCAGGTTGTAACGCATGCTCTGTTGCACCTGGTCCGGCAGGGCCTCGGTCTTCAAGGCTTCGTTGAAAGCCTCTATGGCCTTCCTGTACTGCTCCTGGGCCGCGTAGGCAAACCCGTAGGTCTGCATGACTACGGCATATTCATAGCCTCTCTTCCGCACCCTGGACAACAAGCTGTCCAGGCGCTGAAGCGCTTCCTTGTACTTGTTTTCCCCCATCAGCTCCTGGATGGTAGTGAGGCGCTTGTAGGTGCGCTCGCTGAGGGTGGCGGCGAAAGCCTGGCCAGCCAGCACAAGCCCCACGAGGAACAATGCCTTGAGCGTTTTCATCAGCCGTCCTCCGCCAGTTTGAACTCTATGACCTGCACGGCCCGCCGGGGCACGGGCTTGCCATCCACGACACGGGGCTTGAACTTCCATTTAAGAATGGCTTTCTTGGCCGCCCGGTCGAACAGGCGCCGGGGCTGGGAGTCGAGCACTTTCACATCGGTCACCGTGCCAAGTTCGGTCACAGTGAACTCCACCTTCACCCAGCCTTCCTTGCCGGCCAGGGCCGCCTTGCGCGGATAACGTGGCGCGATCTTGACCAGGGGAATCAGATCACCGTCACCCTGGTTGACGGTGCTCACTCCCCGCCCCACGCCCCCGATGAAGGGACCACCGGATACACCAGAGGTGGACAGGCGTGGCATGTCCATTTGCAGATTGGGCATGGCAACCGTCTCATTCTGCTCCACCTGCAGCTCGGGCGGAGGCGGTGGCGTCTTGGGCAGGGGCGGCTTCTTGGGAATGACGCGCTTCTTGGTGCGGATTTCGGACTGGCGCTTGACGCGAACGAAATCCACCACGGAATAATCCTTGTTCTTGTTGATGTCCCCCTTGCCCTGGCTGATCATGAAATGCATGGCGAAGAACAGCGCCAGGGAAACCAGGGCCGCCAGCACGATGGCAATGGGAAGACGCAGCCACATGGATATCAGTCCTTCACGGCCGCGATGGAGATATTGGGAATGCCCGCCAGGTGCACCTGATCCATGACCTGCACCAGCAGCCCGTTCTTGGAATCCTTGTCCGCCTGGATGACCACCGACGCCTCGGGGCTCTCCGCCTTCAGACGTTCGACATTGGCACGCACGGCGCGGATGTCCACGCGGCGCTTGTCTATCCAGATTTCGTCATTGGCGGTGATGGCGATGAGGATATTGCCATGTTCCTTGCGCTCCGCCGTGTTGGCGCTGGGACGATTCACGTCCACGCCGGATTCCTTGATGAAGGAAGTGGTCACGATGAAAAAGATGAGCATGATGAATACGATATCCATCAGGGGCGTCAGGTCGATCTGGGCTTCATCGTCTTCTTGACAGTATCTGCGTCTCATTGGCTGGTCACCGTCTGGCTATGGTCCGATTGCGGTTTTCTGTCTTCCGTGACCCTCGGGGTTATACGCACATCGGAAATATGCAGATTATCCGCTGCAATCTGCGTCAGATAGTCTGCGTGAAACTTGAGGCGGGCACTGAAATACAGGCCGGACAGGGCCACCACCATGCCCGCCATGGTAGGGATGGTGGCCATGGAGATGCCGGAGGCCATGAGGCGGGCATTGCCGCTGCCCGTAATGGCCATGATATCGAACACCTGCACCATGCCGAATACCGTACCCAGCAGACCCATGAGGGGACAAAGGGCCACCAGGGTGTTGAGCAGGATCAGGCCCCGGTGCAACTGCGCGGAGATACGGGAGATCAGTTCATCACGAATGCGGTGCGCGTACCAGCTATGGTGGTCCTTGCGCTCATTCCACTGGGCTACGGCCTGCTTCACCAATCCCGGATAGGTGAGGCGCAGGAACCAGTAGCGCTCGATGATGAGTATCCACATGAGAAAAGCCGTGACCAGGATGATCCACAACACCGGGCCGCCGGCCTCCATGAAATCACGGATGCTCTCCAGTACCCCTATGAGTGCGTACTTGATATTCATGCCTTATGCGACAGCTTCTCCGCATGACGGGCAATGATGCCCGCGCTCTGCTCTTCCAGGATCTGCACCAGGGATTTGCTGCGCGCCGACACCAGGGCATGGAGGAAAGTCAGGGGAATGGCCGCCATCAGACCCAGCACCGTGGTAATCAGGGCCTGGGAGATACCCCCGGCCATGAGCTTGGGATCGCCGGTGCCGAACAGGGTGATGGACTGGAAGGTCTGGATCATGCCGGTTACCGTGCCCAGCAGACCCAGCAGGGGGGCAATGACGGCAAGAATCTTCAGAATGGACAGACCACGCTGTAGCCTGGGCACTTCCTTGACCACGGCTTCATCCACCTTGCGCTCCAGGGTTTCCAGGTCCGCGTCCTGATTCTCGTACCAGGACAGCAACACCCGGCCCAGAGGGTTGTTCTTCTTGGGGTGGTCCGCATGCTTGAGCTGGGAACGCACCTTCATGCTGGTAATGGTCAGGGCGATGAAACGATACAGCGCCAGGATGAATCCAAAGATGGCCAGGCCGATGATGATGTAACCCACTTCCTTGCCCTGGGCCACCCGCTCCTTGAGATCAGGCGCCTGCACCAGCAAACTCAGTATGGAACCGCGGGAGGGGTCAACGGCCATGGGCACAATGCCGCTGGTGGCTTTCTGCAGGTTCTCGGCCATGGCGGTGAAGCGCCGGGCCGGCTGCCGCGGCAGCACGATGAGCTGCCCCGTCTCTGGAAGGTAGCGGAGGAACTTGCCGTTGGACACGGAATTGAAAACACCGACCCGCACCACTTCCTGCTTGCTTTCCGTGCCGTCCACGGCGACCACGTCGTCGGTATAGCGAACCACCTTGCCCGACTCGGTCATCTCGTGCTGCATCTGATACCAGAGTTCCTCCAGCTCAGGAATGGAGGGCAGCTTCTTCTCGCTGGCCATGCCCACGATCTTGGCGCTGCGGCCGGGATATTGTGAGGAAACCAGAGAAGCGTCCAGGATGCCTGCCACATCGCCAGCCACCTGACGCACCACGCCAAACAGCTCGCCCAGATTGCCCTGACGGCGCTCCAGGGTTTCTTCGGCCTCGGCAAGTTTCTTTTCATTCTCGTCGAACTGCTGTTTGAGTCTTTCACCACGGGCTTTTTCCGCGGCCAGCTTGGCCTTCGCAGCGGCCAGCAACTCCGCCTGTCTGGCCTTGTTCCTGAGGAACTCGGCCTCGCGCTGCTTGTTCAACCGCGCCTCCTGGGCCTTGGCCTGCTTGACCTGTTTGAGCAGGCCGTCCAGATCGGCGGCCTGTACAGAGGCGCCCGCCATGAACAGCGCCGTCAACATCAGAATCAGGGATGTGCTCAGCTTCTTCATTGGGCTTTCTCCGGCGCGGGTACGGGCAGTTTGATCAGATCAGGCGGCGCCTGCTTGCGGGCGATACGCAGGCCCAGCATGGTGGGCTTGCGGTATTCCTCGCCCAGCACCTGCCAGGCCCGTTTTTTGTTGTCCCAGACCGCCGTCTCTTTCTTGTCCAGGGTCTGGTACATGAAAGTCATGCGCCCAATGCGCAGAAAATCCACGGAGCGTTTCTTGCCATTCGTGGTGAGATCCCCGGTATAGGCCTCGATGGTGCGGCCGTATTCCATTTCTATCTGGTAGGCTTCCATGATACGGCGGTATTTCTCTGAAACCGTCACGTCCGCACGATCCAGGAGTTCCTTCAGTTCCTTGACACGCTTGTGGCGTTCGTCCAAAAGAAAAGGCACGTCCAGCGCCACGAATTTTTCCAGTGTGTCCACCATGCGCTCCATCAGGGGAATGACGCCCTGGTTGGTGGTGTCGATCTCCAGTAGTTGCTGGTCGATGCTGGCCAGTTCCTCGTTCTGGGATTTGACGATACGGGCAACCTGATCGTCATATCCCTTGAGGGCGTCGTACTGGCGCATGGTGAGCTTGTATTCGGTGAGCATCTGCTCGGTCTTGTCAGCGATGCTGTCTATCTTCTTCTGCGAGGCAGCGGCAGCCTTTTCCGCAGACGCCTGTACGCTGACAGCTGATTTGAGTTTTTGTTTGTTGCCTGCCGCCTGGGCGCCAACGCCCAGCGTTATACCCAGCACCATTGCCAGCAGCAGGGTTTTCGCGATTCGTACCATAACAGCACCTTGAGTGAGTGATTTGCCGCCAGGACAACACGGCAGCCCGCATCCGGAGAAAAGGCGATTATGCGTTCAGCCGGTATACATGACAAGTAAAATCCTTACGAAAAAACAGACCCCGAACGACGAAGTTCGGGGTCTGTTGCTTTCAGGCCTAAATCAACACGTTCAGAAACGTTGCTTGTAGGTCAGGCTCCAAACGCGGCCATCGATGGGATACAGCGGGTAGAAGTTACGCGCGTCATCCACGGAAGTATCGATGGGAGGATCTTCCTCGAAAGCATTCTGGATACCCAGGGTGATGTCACCATCCCAGGCAGCATGATAGGTGAAGGTGAAGTCATGCTGGGTATAGCTGTCGATATTGTTGGGTTCTGCGTCCATACCGGCAGTCCAGTTGACGACCCAGCCCAGAGTGAAGTCCTTGATATCCCAGCGCACACTGCCCTGGATACGATCCTGGGGCTGCGCCCAGTCACCGATGATGTCCACGGCTTTGCTGATGGGAGAACCCTGGTAGATGTACTCGTTGATATGCGCCCAGGTGAGATGCGGCTTGACCACGCCCCACTCGCCAGTGTCCCAGGTGTAGTCGACGTTGAGATCGAAACCAGTGACTTCCCGGGTAGCCACGTTGGCGGTAACGTATTTCAGCAACAGAATATTGCCGGAGGCGTCACGCACGATCTCGGTACCACTGGGCAGGCCTATGCCATTGCGCTGCATGTTGATGAGGGTCTGGGGGCCGATGGTGGAAACGGCGTTTTCCAACTCCACATTGTAATAGTTGCCTTCCAGCACCAAGTCTTGCACAGGCTCCCAGATGGCACCCAGGTTCCAAGATTCGGAGGTTTCCGCCTCCAGATCCGGGTTACCCCCAGAAAGGGCCGGCACCTGGATGGTGGGACACTGATCCGCTGGCGTACCCGCCAAGTCGCACTGAACATAGTCCTTGACGAAAGGATAGTCTTCGGCACCCGCCGCATAGAGATCGATCATGGCCGGGGCACGGAAACCTTCACTCCAGCTGGCACGCAGCATCAGGTTTTCCATGGGCTGCCAGCGAAGCTTCAGCTGCGGAGAAGTCTCACTGCCGAAATCGCTGTAATGGTCGTAACGCAAGGCAGCACTCAGCTCCAGACTATCCAACACGGGGAAGGCCAGCTCACCATAAACAGCATACTGTTGGCGGTCGCCAGCACTGGAACCACCGGCGGAACCGATAACATTGTAGGCACGACGCTCGGCATCATAGATATCGGCATAATCCTCGTCACGATACTCATAACCGGCCGCCCAGCCAATGCCACCACCTTGCAGTTCGAAGGGAAGCTCACCGGTCAGGTTGATGCCCACACTGAAATACTTGTTCTCGATATCCCGCGTCACGTCATGACGCATGCGCTCCATGGCCGCCAGATGATCCGGATCCTGGGAGAACGGGTTGAAGGGGTCGTAATTGCCCAGCAGCACTTCCTGGGTCGCCTGACTGTCCAGGATGTAATTACGGCCAACGATATCAGATTCATAGAGGTTGTAACGAGCATACACATCGTAATCCACCTCCCAGACCGTGCCTTTCACGCCCAGGGTGGCATCCCACTGCCAGTTGGTGGCGGTATCGTCGCGGGGACCGAAGGCGGCGAAACGGTGCCCCAGAAGCAGCAGCTCGCCGGGATAAGGATTGGAAGGCGCGTCGGGCATGATGGTCAGGAAGCCTACCGCCGGCGCATAACGGCCAAAGGACTGTACCCGGGAAATCATGTTCTGGGCGTAGATGGTGGTGTCGTTGTTGACCTCGTAATCCAGATACAGGAAGGCATTGCTGCGGTCGATGTCATTGGTTTCAGCAGAGATGTCCGCATAGCCGTAGGTACATGCCGTGCCCCAGCCGGGGAAGTCATACACACCGGCATAGATGGTGGTATTGGGATCACAGCCAGGCGCAGCCTCGATACTGCCATCGGTGGTCGCATGATAGATGGTGTTGCCCCAGAGGCTGATGCCGGAAGTGGTGAAGTAGTTCTGGCCGTCGCCATAATCCACCTTGGACCAGTCGCGGTCGCGGGACCAGATGATGTCCTTGTTACGCTGTTCCAGGGTGAAAATATAGTTGCCTTTACCGTAGGAGCCACCTGCGGCGAAACTGCCGCCTTCGGCATCAGCGCCCGGCTCACTGGGGCGCTCGACGGTAGCGGTCAGTTCCACACCCTCGTAGTCCTTGCGCAGAATGATGTTGATTACACCGCCGATGGCTTCAGAGCCATAAATAGCCGAAGCGCTGTCTTTGAGAATCTCGATGCGCTCTACTGCCGCCAAAGGCAGAATGTTCAGATCGACGGCAGAACCACCGGTCACAGGGGACGCTGGCGCGCGGCGACCATTGATGAGTACCAATGTGCGCTCAGAACCCAGGCCGCGCAAATCCACCAAGGACTGGGACTGGAAGGTGGTGCCTGACAGTTCACGGAAAGAACCAAAACTGTTATAAGGCGTCTGACGCAATACGTCGGCCACGGACTTCAGTCCGCTCAGCTCGATGTCTTCCCGGGTGATAACGGCGACAGGGCTGGCGCCTTCGATATCAATTTGCTTGATGTGGGAGCCGGTAACCTCCTCTTTTTCAAGCTTGACGGCTTCTTCCTCGGCGCTGGCCATGCCGCTCAGGACCAGGCCCGTGACGACAGCGCCGCTGCATGCCAGTCGAATGGCTGTGCTCAAAGTCTTTCGCTTGTTGAACATTACATTTCTCCTAGAGAATTTGGTGTAAAGCAGTGGAGTTTGTTATTGTGACCTCCACCGGCCTTAGCGGGCAGTAAAACACTCGCATACTGGGCATTTTATAGTGGTTTTTTCCGCCCTTGCAACAAAATTGCAACACTTGGGCAGGAAAATACCTTATCTGGCCAATGGCTCACAATAGCACAACAAGAATCCAACACTCAAGCCACTGAAAATACTAGAAAAAATTCTGGAGTTGCAAAAATGATACGGAAACTCGGTATTTCCCTGTTGCTGATGGGGACCGCTCTGGCCGCCTCCGCCAAGGAACTGCCCGTCGAGTATTTCTTCAAGAACTACGAATTCACCCAGATGAGTTTGTCCCCCGATGGCAAACATCTGGCCGCCATTGCGCCAGTGGGCAACAGCCGCAACCTGGTCGTTATCGATCGCAAGACAATGAAAGCGCTGGCTGTCACTTCTCTGACCAAGCGGGATGTCGGCTCTTATGAATGGGCCAACAACGAACGCCTGTTGTTTTCCGTTGAAGAGGATGGCAACGAATCTTTTGCCCTGAACGCGGTCAATATCGATGGAAGTAAACCCCGCGTACTGACCAAGGCGGCCAGAGGCATTCAGCTCATTCCCCGCTACACGCGCATGGTGAATCGCCTGAAGGAAGACGACCGGCATGTCATCGTCAGCAGCAATGAGCGCAAGGTCCAGTTCCCGGATTTGTACATCATGGACATCTACAATGGGCGCAAGAAGCGTCTCACCTCCAATCCCGGAAACATCACCGACTGGGGCATGGACTGGAATCACAAGGTACGCGTGGCCATGCGGCAGGTGGTGACCAAAGACAAGTCCGACAGCAGCAACGAACTGCTCTATCGCGAAACCGAGGACGCGCCCTGGAAAGTCCTGGCCACCAGCCATCTTGGCCAGGAAGGCACCATGCCCGTTGGTTTCACTGCCGACAACCAGGCTTTGTACATCCTCTCCAATGTTGGACGGGATCGCCTGGCGGTGTACCGCCTGGACCCCGCCACCGGCAAGAAAGAGTTGGTCTTCGGTCACGACGAGGTGGATACAGGCGAGCCCAGTTATTCTCCGAAGGATCATCGGGCACTGGGCATCGGCTATATCACCGACAAGCCTCAGATTCATTACCTGGACAAAAAGTTTGCCGACATTCAAGCGGCCCTGGACAAGGTGCTCCCCGACACCATCAACCGCATCACCAGTCTCACCGACGACGAGAAAACCGCTGTGGTGCTGGCCTCCAGCGACAAGACGCCCGGCATCTATTACCTGCTGGAAACCGAGCCCAAGCTCAAGCTCACCTACTTGGCACAGGTTGCCGAACGCATCAAGCCGGAGCAGATGGCAGACATGCAGCCCATCAGCTACGAAGCCCGTGACGGGCTGTTGATCCATGGTTATCTGACCCTGCCCAAGGGCGCCGAAGGCAAGCGCCTGCCCCTCATCGTACATCCTCATGGCGGTCCCTATGGTCCCCGGGACATCTGGGGATGGGATCCGGAAGTCCAGTTCCTGGCCAACCGGGGCTACGCCGTATTGCAGATGAACTTCCGCGGTTCCGGCGGCTATGGCAACAAGTTCCAGGTCGGCGCCTGGAAACAATGGGGCCTGCAGATGCAGGACGACATCACCGACGGCGTGAAATGGGCTGTCGAACAAGGTATAGCCGATCCCAAGCGGGTTTGTATCTATGGTGCCAGCTACGGGGGTTACGCCACCATGGCGGGCCTGACCATGACCCCGGATCTGTACAAATGCGGCATTGACTACGTGGGCGTGGTGGACCTGTTCATGCTGGAGAAATGGGACACCAGGTTTGACAGGGAGGGCGGCCTGACCGCCTGGTTCCACAAAGCCATCGGAAACCCTGACGACCCCAAGGACAAGGAACGCATGACCAGGACCTCTCCCATCAATCTTCTGGACAAACTGGACGATCCCCTGTTCATCGTTCATGGCCGCCGTGATCCCCGGGTGGAAATCGCCCAGGCCGAAGAACTCATGGACAAGCTGGATGACCTGGGCAAGCCCTACATCAAGCTCATCAAGAAGAAGGAAGGCCACGGTTTCCGCCGCGAGGAAAACAAGCTGGAACTCTACAAGATGATGGAGGAGTTTCTGAAGAAGCACCTGTAACCGGCCGGACAATACCGTAATACCCGGTCACCGATGGGCGTCGGGGCTGTTGTCGGGCTGAAGCCCGACCTACGGTTTGCCCGGCATCCTGCGGCGGTGCGAATTCGGAACTTCCTTTGTGTTTCAGGAGGACTTGGAGACACGCGCTGAAAATTGCGCAGTGAAACGTAACGGGTTACACTCGCAAGATGATCCAGAGTTTCAAGCACAAAGGCCTGGAGCACTTTTTCAGGACCGGGAAGAAATCTGGAATTCAAGCAGCTCATGCAACACGATTGCGGATGATTTTAGGCCGTTTGAATGCATCCACCTCACCAGTGGATATGGATCTCCCGAGGATTGTATTTGCATAAACTTGCGGGGCAACGACAAGAAACCTGGTCGGTTCGAGTCAGCGGCAACTGGCGCGTCACCTTTCGATTCAATGGGGGACACGCTGAGGTTGTCGATTACGAGGATTATCACTGAGACTACATCATGCTTATGCACAACCCACCTCATCCAGGCGAAATAATCAAAGAGCTGTGTCTTGAGCCTCTTGGTATATCAATCACAGAGGCAGCAAAAGCGCTTGGTGTGAGCCGAAAAACGCTTTCCAGCATTGTCAATGGTAAAGCCGGCATCAGCCCCGAGATGGCTGTTCGGCTGTCTATTGCCTTCAACACATCTTCCGAGAGCTGGTTGAACCAACAAACACAATATGATTTATGGCAAGCTGAACAACATCGAAAAAATTTAAATGTCAAACAGCTTTCAGCAGCATAACAGGCCGCTGTCGGGCTGATGAAGTCCGACCTACGGTTTGCCCGGCCCGTGACACGGCATTCTGCGACAGTATGCATTCCGAACTTCCTTCTTGTTTCGGGGTATTTCACCGGTCTGATACGTTATACTTCACCGCATGAAAAACGCCCTCAAACATGACATCAAGGTGGATGTGGAAACCGCCTTCATTCCCGAACAGTCCGATACGGATGCGAACCGTTACGTGTTCAGCTATACCATCACCATCCGCAATCAGGGCAGTCTTCCCGCCCGCTTGCTGAACCGTCACTGGATCATCACCGACGCCAACGGCAAGGTGGAGGAAGTTCGCGGCCCGGGGGTGGTGGGGGAAAAGCCTTACCTGAAGCCGGGACAGTATTATCGCTACCGCAGCGGTGCCGTCCTGGAAACCCCCGTGGGCGCCATGGAAGGGGACTACGAAATGCTGGACGACGAGGGTGAGCGATTCCTTGCCCCCATTCCTGCCTTTTCCCTGCGAACCCCCAACACCGTACACTGAGAACGGCAGACAAGATGTCCACCTGGGCCATTGGCGACATACAGGGCTGTTATGACGAGCTGTGCGCCCTTCTCGACCGGCTGCGTTTCGACCCGGCGCAAGACAGGCTGTGGTTCGTGGGCGACCTGGTCAACCGCGGCCCCAAGTCCCTGGACACCCTGCGCTTCATCTCATCCCTGGGCGACAGGGCCATCTGCGTGCTGGGCAATCATGACCTTCACCTGCTGGCCCTGGCGGCAGGCAATGAGCGTTTTCGCGACAGCGACGACCTGAACCAGGTGCTGGATGCCCCCGACCGGGACCAACTCATCCACTGGCTGCGCCACCGTCCCCTGCTGCATCACGACGAAACGCTGGATTTCACCATGATTCACGCGGGACTGCCTCCCCAGTGGGACCTGGAAACCGCGCGGGCCTGCGCTGCCGAAGTGGAAGCGGTGCTGCGCGGCCCGGATCATGTGGACTTCTTCGACAGGATGTACGGCAACAAGCCCAACCGCTGGGACCCGGAGCTGCAGGGAATGGACCGTCTGCGCTTCATCACCAACTGCTTCACCCGTCTGCGTTTCGTCACCCGCAAGGGCAAGCTGAAGCTCAAGCTCAAGGGCTCACCCGGCAGCCAGAAGAAGAAATATTTCCCCTGGTTCCTGCACCCTCACCGCCGCACACGGGATCAGCGCATCCTGTTCGGCCACTGGTCCACCCTGGGCTACCGGCACACGGACAACGTCTGGGCCCTGGACACGGGCTGCCTCTGGGGCGGGCAGCTCACCGCCCTGCGGCTGGATGCGGAAACGCCCGAGCCCGTGCACCTCGCCTGCCCGCGCCAGCAGAACCCCGAACTTTTCAAATAGACCAGTCCATGCCTTGACAGGCCATTCGGAACGATGAAACGACAGGCGCCTGCAGGTCGGACTTCAGTCCGACACACAACGGTGGATTGTCGGGCTAAAGCCCGACCTAAGATCATAACGCGGTTTCACCTCATGACGCTTGGTATTTCAGTCCAGCTCCACCAGCTCGAAGTCGTGGGTGATGTCCGCCGTCTCCCCCAGCATGATGGAGGCGGAACAGTATTTTTCGGCACTCAGGCTCACGGCCCGGCCCACCGCCTTCTCCGTCAGCCCCCGGCCACCAACCCGGAAATGCACGTGGATACGGGTGAATACCTTGGGCTCGGTTTCCGCCCGTTCGGCTTCGATCTCCACCTCACAGAAGCGCACGTCCTGGCGGCTCTTCTTCAGGATATGGATGACATCGAACTCGGTGCAGCCCCCCATGCCCAGCAACAGCATCTCCATGGGACGGACCCCCAGATTCCGGCCGCCATGTTCCTCGGGACCATCCATGACCACCACATGACCGCTGCCGGACTCGCCCAGCATGAGAGCGCCTTCCACCCATTTGACCCTTGCTTTCATCGTTGTTCCTCTCCGGTTTTGCACAAGGCCCCAGAAGCTAACACAGAGCCGGCGGAATTACAGCTTTGCTGCGGGGCCGCAGTCATGGCAGAATGAAATAAAGAAGGAGGATTTACAACATGAGCAGAGGGTTGCCAATATGAGTATCGTCAAGCCCCCACCACCACCGCCTGCCTGGCTGGCGCCGTTTCTTGCGCACTGTCACGTTCACAAGTATCCCGTGCGCAAGGAGCTGATGAAACCCGGCGACAAGGCGGATACCTTGCTGTATGTCCTGGATGGCCAGTTGACGGTGTTGCTGGAAGACGAAGACGGCAAGGAAATCATCCTCGCCTATGTCAACAAGGGAGAGTTCATCGGCGAGATGGGCATGTTCGTGCCCCAGGCCACGCGCTCGGTCATCATCCGCACCCGCACCCCCTGCGAGATCGCGGAGATCAGCTACGCGCGCCTGGAGGCCCTCCTGGAAAACGAGCTGAAGGATCATGCCAAGGATTTCTTCTATGCCGTGGGCAAACAGCTTTCCGAGCGCCTGCTCAGTACCAGCCGGAAAGTCAGCCACCTGGCATTCTATGATGTCACCGGAAGGGTGGCCAGCACCCTGCTGGATCTCACCCGGCAGCCTGACGCCATGACCCATCCCGATGGCATGCAGATACGCATCACCCGACAGGAGATCGGCCGCATCGTGGGCTGCTCCCGGGAAATGGTGGGCCGGGTGCTGAAGAACCTGGAGCAGCAGGGGCTGATCAGCGTGAAAGGCAAGACCATGGTGATCTTCGGCACCCGCTGATCACCACCCTCCTGTAGGTCGGGTTTCAACCCGACAACGGCGGCTATATCGGAGCAATGTCTGAAGTCCGGCCTACAGGCCGAAAAGCTCGGCAAGGCGGGCGCCGGGACTATCCGCGCGCATGAAGGCCTCGCCCACCAGAAAGCCATTCACCCCATGCTGGCGCATGAGTTCCACATCCTCCGGTCGGAGGATGCCGGATTCCGTGATCACCAGGCGATCGCCGGGTATCTGCGCCAGCATGTTCAGGGTGGTGTTCAGGCTCACGTCGAAAGTGCGCAGGTTGCGGTTGTTGATGCCCACCATGGGATTGTCCACGGCCAGGGCCCGCGCCAGTTCCGCTTCGTCATGCACCTCGATGAGCACGTCCATGCCCAGCTCCATGGCCAGGCCGTTCAGTGACGCCAGCTGTTCATCATCCAGGCAGGCGACGATAAGCAGGATGCAGTCGGCTTCCATGGCCCTGGCTTCATACACCTGATAGGGGTCGATGATGAAATCCTTGCGAATCACTGGCAGCTCGCAGGCGGCCTGGGCCTGTTTCAGGTAGTCTGGGCTGCCCTGGAAGAAATCCACGTCCGTGAGCACGGACAGGCAGGCCGCGCCATGTTCCGCGTAACTGCGGGCAATGTCCGCCGGACGGAAATCTTCCCGCAACACCCCTTTTGAAGGCGAGGCCTTCTTGATTTCAGCAATGACGCCGGGCCGGCCTGCGTCTATCCTGTTTTTCAGGGAAGCCACAAAGCCCCGGGGCGGGGATTTGTCTTCCAGGCCCTCCCGCAGCGCGTCCAGAGAAACCCGCTGCCTTGCCTCGGCAATCTCCTGTTCCTTGCGGGCGACGATTTTCTTGAGGATATCCGGTGTATTGGTCATTGGAATGGGTTTGTTGTTTATTGATTATCCCCTCACCCCAGCCCTCCCCCCCAAGGGGAGAGGGAGCTACTCCCCTCTCCCTCTGGGAGAGGGGCCGGGGGTGAGGGGAACGAGGACCTTCAATCGAAACTCTGGGACACCACCACCAG
>JALVNE010000369.1 GCA_027026755.1 Sedimenticola sp.
ATTTTGTACTACAACTTGTCATAGACCAAGCGCTTTTCCGGTCTCTTTATCAGAAACCCAACACGCCCTTGACAGGAATCAAGATGCCCGCATCCGTGCCCGAAACCACGCACTGGCTGATCACCGCACTGGAGATCATGTCTGCCCTGTTCATCTTCGTCATCGGGCTGGTTGCCCTGTGGCTGGTCATCACTTTCATCGCAGATATCAGCCAGACCCGGCAGGCCATCCGCCACAACTATCCCGTCATTGGACGTTTCCGTTACCTGTTCGAGAAACTGGGCAGCTTCTTCCGCCAGTACTTCTTCGCCATGGACCGGGAAGAACTGCCCTTCAACCGGGCGCAGCGCAGCTGGGTGTATCGCGCCGCCAAGGATCTGAACAATACCGTTGCCTTTGGCTCCACCCGTGACAACCGCATTCCCGGCAGCGTGCTGTTCGTCAATACCCCCTACCCCACCCTGGATGAAAACGCCGTGCCGGCCACCCCCGTGGTCATCGGCAGGGATTGCCGCATCCCCTATGTGGCGCCTTCCTTCTTCAATATCTCCGGCATGAGCTACGGCGCCCTGTCACGGCCCGCCGTGCAAGCCCTGTCCCGGGGCGCGGCAAAAGCAGGCATCTGGATGAACACAGGGGAAGGCGGGCTGACGCCCTGGCACCTGGAAGGCGGCTGTGACCTGGTGTTCCAGATCGGCACGGCCAAATACGGGGTGCGGGACGACGACGGCGAGCTGCACGACGGCAAACTGACGGCCATCGCCGCCCATGAGCAGGTGCGCATGTTCGAGCTAAAGCTCAGCCAGGGCGCCAAACCCGGCAAGGGCGGCATCCTGCCCGCCGGCAAGGTGACCGAAGACATTGCTGCCATTCGCGGCATCCGTCCCGGATGCGCTTCCATCAGTCCCAATCGTCACCCGGATATTTCCAGTGACGAGGATCTGCTCAACATGCTGTTGCATATCCGCAAGCTGACCGGCAAACCCACGGGCTTCAAAACGGTCATCGGCCATGGTCAGTGGCTGGACGAGCTGTTCAGCCTCATCATCCGGAAGGGAGAATCCAGCGCCCCGGATTTCATCACCCTGGACGGGGCGGAAGGCGGCACTGGCGCCGCCCCCATGCCCCTCATGGACGCCGTGGGCCTGCCCCTGCGGGAAGCCCTGCCCCTGCTGGTGGACAAGCTGGAACAGTACGGCCTGCGGGAACGTGTCAAGGTCATTGCCTCGGGCAAGCTCATCAATCCTTCGGACGTGGCCTGGGCCCTGTGCGCCGGCGCGGACTTCATCGTCAGCGCCCGGGGCTTCATGTTCAGCCTGGGCTGCATTCAGGCCCTGCAATGCAACAAGAACACCTGTCCCACGGGCATCACCACTCACAATCCCAAACTGCAAAAAGGCCTGGATCCGACATTGAAATCAGAACGGGTTGCCAGCTATGTACGCAATCTGTGCTACGAAGTCGGCATGATCGCTCATGCCTGCGGCTTGAGATCGCCCAGAGAGTTTTCGCGCCAGCATGCCAGAATCGTCATGGACGACGGAACCTCCCTGCCCATGAACGAACTGTTCTCCCGCGGCAAGGCGTCATCTTGAAGGCACAACCGGGCACCATGACCGTAGGTCGGGCTTCAGCCCGACAACAGTTGCCACGACAGAGTCATGTCGGACTGAAGCCCGACCTGCACCTGAATGCGTCAGCGCCTCTGCTGACGAAGATAGTTGGAACGACTGCGGGACGCCGGGCGTGTATCGGGGAATACCAAGGGCGCCAGCTCCTCCAGGGCGCGCTGATACACCCGCCGTTTGAAGTAGATGACATCCTTTACCGGTTGCCAGTAGTGTACCCAGCGCCAGTCATCGAATTCGGGCTTTTCCGAGTTGTCCAGACAGAAACCGCTTTCGTCACATATCACTTGCAGGAGAAACCAGCGCTGTTTCTGACCGATGCACAAGGGCTGGGCGTTACGGCGTATGAATTTCTTGGGCAGGCGGTAGCGCAGCCAGCGCTTGGTACAGCCCAGCAGCTTCACCTGATGCGGCTTGAGGCCGACTTCCTCCTCCAGCTCCCGGAACATGGCCTCTTCGGGCGATTCGCCCTCCTGTATGCCCCCCTGAGGAAACTGCCAGGCATCCTGACCGATACGACGCCCCCAGAACAGCTTGTTCTCGTCGTTGACCAGTATGATGCCCACATTGGGTCTGAATCCATCCCTGTCTATCACGGGATTGTTCTCGTTCTTTAATCTTTCATTACCCTGCATTTTTTCACAGTCGGGACGCAAACCGCAAGCGGATTGCCAACAAAGTCCTGAACAGCGGACAACAGGCTTCTTCCCCCTGTTCACCCGCGCCAGCCCCCTGTTTCAATACCTGGAATCAAGGGCAGAATCAGAATGTACAGGCATTGCCAGAGTGATAAACCCTGGTGGATTCCGGTATAGTTGCCCCAGTTTTTCATTTACCCTGCACAAGACCATGGCCCTGGTGCTCTTCGATCTGGACAATACCCTGCTCGCTGGTGACTCGGACTATCTCTGGGGGGAGTTTCTCGGCGAACAGGGGCTGGTGGACCCGGACTACTACGCCACAGAAAACGAACGCTTCTACCGGGAATACAAGGAAGGCAAACTGGACATCTTCGAATTTCTGGCCTTTTCCCTGAAACCCCTCAGCGAACGTTCCATGGAGGAACTGCAGGCACTGCACCGCCGCTTCATGGAGGAAAAGATCCAGCCCATCATCACCAAGGACGC
>JALVNE010000370.1 GCA_027026755.1 Sedimenticola sp.
CGTTGCCTGATGGGCCGGACCGGGAGAACGTCCCGGGCTGAATGGGAAATTCCTCCGGAAATCAGGCATAATAAGCGTTTTTCCCGTTTTGCCCGAAAGGCAGAGAATCGCGCTATGCAAGCATTGGTCGGCGTCATCATGGGCTCCAGTTCCGACTGGGAGACCATGCGCCATGCGACGGAAACCCTGGAGAAACTGGGCATCCCTTTCGAGAAGGAAGTGGTTTCCGCCCACCGCACTCCGGACAAACTGTTCAGCTACGCGGAACAGGCCCGGGACAGGGGTATCCAGGTCATCATCGCCGGCGCGGGCGGCGCGGCGCATCTGCCGGGCATGGTGGCGGCGAAGACCAGCCTGCCGGTTCTGGGCGTTCCCGTGCAGTCCCGGGCCCTGAACGGCATGGATTCCCTGCTGTCCATCGCCCAGATGCCCGCGGGCATTCCCGTGGGCACCCTGGCCATTGGCCGGGCCGGGGCGGTGAACGCGGCCCTGCTGGCGGCCGCCATCCTGGGCAACAGCCATGAGGCGATTCGCCTGGCCCTGGACGATTTTCGCGCCGAGCAGACCCGCGCGGTGCTGGACAACCCGGACCCTGCTGCGGGCTCATGAAGATAGGCATTTTGGGCGGGGGGCAGCTGGCGCGCATGCTGGCCCTGGCGGGCTATCCCCTGGGGCTGGATTTCGTCGTACTGGAACCGGCGGAAGACGCCTGTGCCGCGCCCCTGGCGGGGCATGTGCGGGCAGCCTACGACGATCCCAAGGCCCTGGAGGCGCTGGCCCGGCAAGTGGACCTGGTCACCTATGAATTCGAGAGTGTGCCGGCGGAGGCCGTGGCGCAGCTTGGCGCCTCGCTTCCTGTTTACCCCCCGGCCAATGCCCTGGCCACGGCCCGGGACCGCAACAACGAAAAAAACCTGTTCAACGAGCTGGGCATAGAAACCGCGTCCTTTGCCGAGGTTCACGATCTGGCGGGCCTGGAAGAGGCGGTGGCGCAGGTGGGCCTGCCCGCCATTCTCAAGACTCGCACCCTGGGTTATGACGGCAAGGGGCAGCAGGTGATTCGTCCGGGCGGCAGCCTCGAGGCTGCCTGGAAAGCCGTCGGCGAGGTGCCCTGCGTGCTCGAGGGCTTCGTGGACTTCGATCGGGAAGTGTCCATCATCGCCGTGCGCAGTGTTTCCGGCGAGCTGGCTTTCTATCCCCTGGCGGAAAACGTCCACAAAGACGGTATACTGCGTCTTTCCACCTGCCTGCACGATGATTCCCACCAGCCTCTGGCCGAGGACTATGCCCGACGGGTGCTGGAGCGCCTGGACTATGTGGGCGTGCTGGCCATGGAGTTCTTCCAGGTGGGGGCGCATCTGCTGGCCAATGAAATGGCCCCCCGGGTGCACAATTCCGGCCACTGGACCATCGAGGGCGCCGAAACCAGTCAGTTCGAAAACCACCTGCGCGCCATTCTCGGCCTGCCCCTGGGCAGCACCGCCCCCCAGGGGCACGCGGCCATGGTGAATCTCATCGGTGAACGTCCTGATGAAAAAGCAGTCCTGGCGGTGGAGAACGCGCATCTGCATCTGTATGGCAAGGCGCCCCGCGCCGGACGCAAGATCGGCCATGTCACCTTGCGGGAAAGCTCGGCAGAACGCCTCCACACCGCCCTGGACAGGCTTTATAAAATACTTTAATAAAAGTTTATAACTAACCGATTTTAAGTAATATATGAGCGATATGCTTTTGTATGTTCTTGCCGTGATCGGTGGTCTGGTGGTGCTCGTGTGGAGTGCGGACCGTTTCGTGGCCGGCGCGGCGGGCCTGGCCCGGGCCCTGGGGGTGTCCACCCTGATCATCGGTCTGACCATCGTGGCTTTCGGCACCTCCGCGCCGGAAATGCTGGTTTCCGCCATGGCGGCCCTGCAGGGCAATGCCGGGCTGGCCATCGGCAATGCCATCGGGTCGAACATCGCCAACATGGCCCTGGTACTGGGTGTGACAGCGGCCATTGCGCCCCTGGCAGTGCATTCCAACACCCTGAACCGGGAGTTTCCCCTCATGTTTCTCGTCATGGCGGTGGCCCTGGCGCTGCTGTGGGACGGCATGCTGTCCCGTATCGACGGCCTGATCCTGCTGGCGGGTATGACCGGGGTGGTGTTGTGGACCATCCACCTGGCCCGTACCACCAGGGCCGACGACCCCCTGGTGGAAGAACTCACCGGAGAGATACCGGCCCATATGCCCAAGGGCAGGGCATGGTGGCTCCTGGTTTCCGGTCTGGCCCTGTTACTGGGAAGCTCCAAGCTCCTGGTATGGGGCGCCGTGGGCATCGCCCAGTATTATGGCGTCAGTGATCTGGTCATCGGCCTGACCATCGTGGCCATTGGCACCTCGCTGCCGGAACTGGCAGCCTCGGTGATGGCCGCGCGCAAGAACGAGCATGATATCGCCGTGGGCAACGTGGTGGGGTCCAACCTCTTCAATATCATGGCCGTGCTGGGCATTGCAGGCAGCATTTCGCCCACGGCAGTGGAAAACGCGGTGCTGTACCGGGATTTCCCCTTGATGATAATCCTGGCCGTGGTGCTCTATGTCATGGCCCGGGGATTCAGCCGCAGCGGGCACGGAGTCATTCAGCGCTGGGCAGGGTTGGTATTGCTGGCGGTGTTCCTGGCATACCAGGCCAGTCTGTTTCTGTTCATGAAGGCCGCCATCAGCTGAGCCGGGCACATTGGAAGCC
>JALVNE010000371.1 GCA_027026755.1 Sedimenticola sp.
ATGCCCATGGTCAGCACCTCGGCAAGCAGCAGGATGGCGGCGGTGATGGCGTAGCCGATGAGCAGCAGCTTGCAGCGCTTGAAAGACAAACGCCAATGGGCCGCCACGAACCAGCGGGACTCCCGGCCCCCCTCTGTCAGGATAGATGTCCATCCACTGTTATGGGATTCTAATGGGAATCCCGAGGGGGCAACCGAGAGGAACCATGGGTTATCCAAAAGAGCGTAAAGAGGCGGTGCTGAAGAAGATGCTGCCACCGAATCCGAAGACGATCCCGAAAATTGCCAAGGAGGAAGGGATCTCGGAGGCCACACTGTACAACTGGCGAAAGGCGGCCCGGCGGGAAGGTCGCCTGCTCCCGGACGGGGACAACACCCCGCAGGGATGGAGTTCGGCGGACAAGTTTGCCGCCGTGCTGGAAACCGCCGCCATGAATGAAGCGGAACTCGCCGAATACTGTCGCCAGCGGGGGCTGTACCCGGCCCAGATCCAACAATGGCGTGAAGCCTGTGCCCAAGCCAATGACTGGGACCGTCGGCAGAACCAGCGCCTTCAGGAAGTGCGCAGGAAGGACGAGAAGCGGATCCGGAAACTGGAGAAGGAGCTTCGCCACAAGGAGAAGGCCCTGGCCGAGACCGCAGCCTTGCTGGTGCTGTCAAAAAAGCTCGAAGCGATCTGGGGGGGCGAGGAAAAATGACCAGCGGCCCGGATCGCAAGCGGATATTGAAGCTGGTGGAAGAAGCGGAACGGGCCGGTGCGCGCCGTTCCCGTATCGGCGACCTGCTGGGATTGTCCGCACGAACTCTGAAACGCTGGCAGGATGCGCAGGGACGGGTGCGCAAGGACGGGCGCCCTGAAGCCTCTCGCCCCATCCCGGCCAACCGGCTGAGCGAAGAGGAACGGCAGCAGATCCTGGCGGTCTGCAATCATCCGGACCATGCGCACCTGCCACCGTCACAGATCGTACCGATGCTGGCGGATGAAGGGATCTACCTGGCCTCGGAATCCAGTTTCTACCGGATTCTGCGGGAGGCGGATCAACTCCATCGCCGGGGCAAGGCACAGCCACCACGGAAGAGCACCAAGCCCCAAAGCTACAAGGCCACGGCACCCAACCAGGTGTGGAGTTGGGATATCACCTATCTGGCGGCCGCCATCCGGGGCTGCTTCTACCGGCTCTACCTGGTCATGGATATCTACAGCCGCAAGATCGTGGCCTGGGAAGTACATGAAGGCGAAAGCGCGGAACAGGCCGCGTCCCTCATCACCCGGGCCTGCCTGCGTGAAGGCATCCGCCGGGAACAACTGGTATTGCATGCCGACAACGGTGGTCCCATGAAAGGCGCCACGATGCTGGCGACTTTGCAGAAGCTGGGTGTGGTGCCCTCCTTCAGCCGTCCTTCGGTCAGTGATGACAACCCCTACTCAGAGGCACTGTTCCGGACGCTGAAATACGTGCCGGACTACCCCAGCCAGCCTTTTGAAAGCCTGGAAGCGGCCCGACAGTGGGTGCACGCCTTTGTCCAATGGTACAACGAGAGCCATCGTCACAGCGCCATTGGCTTCGTCACCCCGGCCGAGCGTCATGAAGGGAATGACCGCACCATCCTGGAAGCCAGGACAGCTGTCTACGAAAAGGCCAGAGCGGCGCATCCAGAGCGTTGGTCCGGACCGGTTCGAAACTGGGCTCCGGTCACTGAGGTCTGGCTGAACCCGGACCGCGAACAGACACCGTTGCCCGTGACCGATAGTAGAGCGCGGGCTGCTTGAAAAAAGTGACAACTATGTTGACAAACACCGCCAGGCTGGTGGACGCCACAATCAAGGGCTTGCAGGCCAATGCGGCAGACCTGACCACGCTCAAAGGCAATGTGCTCGACTGGTCGGATGAGGCCAGGGACATTGCCGACGACTTTGCATTGGATGCCCGTATGACCGGTGATGTCATCGAAGCGGGTGCGGTGCTGGGTGAGGATCGCATCCTCATCGACCAGTTCAGCAGCGCCGACATCGGCCGTATCAGCCAGATGATTACCAAGATGCGGGGCATTGACTATGACCGCCTGGCCGGCGACGGAGTCTTGCCCAGGACGCATCCCCAGGATAAGGCCTCCCTGGGCGGCTCTGATAACGAGGTGCTCGAGTTCTTCATGCAAATGCGCACTCACCCTTGATCCACCTCTTCCGCCTTTCCCAGCCGGGAAAGGCGGATCAATTTCAGGAGATCCACAATGTCCTATCACAAAGATGACAAAACCATAAGCCTGGTCCAGCCCTTGGGCTTGGGCCTGGTTTTGTGCGTTGTCGTGGGGTTTCTGTTGACGCAATGCAATTCCAACCCCCCGTCTTCAACCGATCCCATGGTAAGCCACTTAAAAAACCAGGCCAAACACATGCGTAATGTGGCCCAACAACTTCAACAACCGTAAGGAGTATGCCCGATGAAACCCAATAAACACCCTTGGCTTAACAGCATTCTGACCCTCATCCCACTGGTCTTTTCCTCCCTGGCAGTGGCCGATTCACAGGCGGAACAGGCCGCCCGGGCGCTGGCTGGTCAACATGCCCGCTCACCCACATCGGCGGAATCTTCCGCCGACGCCTATCCCTGGGAGCAGGTACTCAATACCCCCAAGCATCGTGAAACAGACAAGGGGAAGAACATGGCCACCCTGGCCGGTTCTGCCTCCGGTGATGGCGGAAACGATATAGTCGAGACGCCTGCCC
>JALVNE010000372.1 GCA_027026755.1 Sedimenticola sp.
CTTCACCTGGAATATTGGCGTTCCCACCGCCAAGCGGTACGACCTGTATGCCCGCTGGACGGCTGCCCCCAACCGGGCCAGCAATGCCGCCTACCGGGTTGATCATGTGGACGGCAGCACAGTAATCCCGGTGGATCAGCGGCAAGATGGTGGCAGCTGGATTTCCCTGGGTACCTATATGCTGGATGCGGACAGCAGGGTAACGCTGACGGATCATGCGGATGGAATCGTTGTTGCCGATGCCATGCGGCTGGTTCGCGCGGACGATGTTCTGGCGGAGGAGGTGTATTATATCCATGCCGACCATCTGGGCACGCCGAGGGCGGTGAGCGATGGTGCGGGGCATGTTGTCTGGCGATGGGAATCGGAACCTTTCGGCAACACGGTGCCTGACGAAGATCCGGATGGAGATGGCGACAGTTTCAGGTTGAACCTGCGGTTTCCGGGGCAGTATTTTGATGGGGAGAGTGGGTTGTATTATAACTACTTCAGGTATTACGATCCGAGTACTGGGCGTTATATAACTTCCGACCCCATCGGGCTTGATGGTGGTCTTAACACCTATAGCTATGTCAGTAACAACCCCATCTTGTACATTGACCCTTGGGGTTTAGCACAATGCACATATTCAATTTCAACTCATACGCTTGTTTGTAGACCGAATGATCCTGGATTTGTGGGTCCACCATTTTCACTAGGTCCAGCAGGAGTTTCTTCCGGCGTAGGACAATGCAAGGACAACCCAAAAGATAGTTGTACTGATTCGTCTTTCCGTGGGCCTATCCCACCCGGGGAATACAACATGAATCCAGATAATCGCTCTGGCCATGAACAATACTGGCGGTTAGAGCCGAACCCTCCGGTTAGTTGGTGGGAATACTATCTCGGTATCAAACGTTCAGGGTTTTTGTTGCATCCTGGCACAAGGACATTGGGTTGTATTAATGCTGATAAATTCAGTCCAACAACAATGAACCAATACAACAGGATTCATGAGTTGTTAAAGTCAGAATCAGGATCGAATACATTAACCGTTACCCCATAAGTGGCGTAGAAAAGAGAACAAAAACCAATGCGTATAGCATTAACCATATGTGTGTATATTGTTTCCTATTTTGGGTTAATTAACCTGTGGGATAGATTTCTTTACTACCAACATGAAACTATTGGACAACCACCAATGATAGAGAAGGTTATTGTTCCAGGCGTATTGTTTCCATTAATTCTGGGATTCATTTGCGCGGTAATCTTAAAGCCCAAGGAGGTAATTAACTATTGGCCGCTTGTGGTTGCGCCGTTTTTTATAATAGCTATTCGTGTCTTATTGGATGATGTGTCGTCTGATTGGCTATCGCAAAATGTCGGGTGGCTTATTGTTGGTACAAGCTCTACTATTTTGTTTTCAATTCTTGGCGCATGGATATATACGAAATTCTTGCTGCGTTAACTAAGGATTGGACAGAATTCGGGGACAGTATACTTAAATTAACGAAATATCAGATTCCTGAAACCATTTGAACCCATTATCCATACAGAGAAACGCGTGATACTCAAGGCAGGGACAGCCACCGCCATCGCCGGCTACACCGGCAGCGACTACCAGCATCACTACGCCAACGGCCCGTCCCCCGACGCCCGGACCGCCGACAACAGCGACGGCAGCGCCACCGGCAGCTGGCCCGTCTCCACCTCGGTGAGCGGCTACGCCGGCAGGAATCATAGTCATAGCATAGTCATAGAAGACACCCATCCATTGTCCACTTATTGGCACTCATTGGCATTTCCTCAAAAAAAAGCGCCAATTTCTAGGCCAAGTGAGGGGAAAACAGCCAGATGGTCATGGTTTCCATACTGGCACGGGGTCATTCCAGCGTTTCGGCATAGATTTCACCGGTGTCCGCACGGCAGCCATCCTGCCAGTGCGGCAAAAGGGGTGAAAATCAGGGGAGGGATGGAAAAGGCGTGCGCGCTTGGTGGTGCTTTTACCCCGGAGAGAAATATCGCCGGCAGTTGCCGATGCCCTGCACCCAATGCTGTGCCCGGGCTTCAACCACCGTTTCCACTTTCTCCGGTCGTCCCACCAGAGAATGAAACAGGCCCTCGAAAGATTGGGTGAGTTCCTGCCAGGAACGGCCTTCCAGGGCCAGGCGTTGCAGAATGGGTAACTGGGCACCATCGATATGCCCGGCTTTATCCTCCCGAATCGCCCGGCCTGTCCAGTCCAGAAGTTCCAGATACTCCGAAAAAGCAAAGGAAATGCCCTTGGGTGCATCCTGCCGATGATTTCCCACAAAAGGCAGCAGCTCAACAGGTTGGGTCTGTTTCTGCAAAGCGGTACGAATACGTTTGCGTACAGAGGTGTATTTCGATTTTTCCGGCGTGTCTGCCAGCTTCGCCCGCACCGGGTTCAAATCCACATAAGCCATGCAAGCCAACAATGCCGCTTCATCCAGCAGGGCTTGTGACTTGAACCGTCCCTCCCAGAACCGCCCGGTACAGCCGTCCTCCGCATTGGCCTGGCGGGCAATGGCCTCGTTCAGGCAACGCATGAACCAACTGATGGACGTCAGCCGTTCCCGCCAGACTTCCGCCTGTCGGGAAAGCTCCGTTTCCTGGGCTTCATGCAATGGCTTACCAGACAAAAAAGCCTGGGAAATCAAAGTGCCGTTGAACAACTGGTGCCAGCGCTCCACCACCTCCCGCAAGGACCAGGCTCGAGCCC
>JALVNE010000373.1 GCA_027026755.1 Sedimenticola sp.
TCCAGGGGCTTGGTCATCTTCTCCATGATGGGAGAATCCACCAGCTTGTGAACATCATGGATATCGTTGAACAGGTAGGGGATGTCGAACGCCTGAATGGTGCGTGAGAACTTCACGAACTTGGACAGGCTGGGCGCCGCCATGATGCCGGTGGTCTTGCTGTCGGAAAGACGCATGGCTTCCATGACCTTGTTGTCGTTGTACAGCTGGGAATTGGGAAAGACCTCGACCTTCACCCGGCCTTTCATGCGCTCGTTCACCAACTTGGCAAACAGGTCTGCCGCCTTGCCCTTGGGCGTTCCCGGCGCCACCACATGGGAAAACTTGATGACGTATTCCTGCGCCATGACGCCACCAACCGCCAAGGTAAAGGTTGCAGCGAAAAGCAATCCTGATATTTTCTTCATTGGTCGATAACCCCCTGAGTAGAAAATTTCTTGTTGGTTGTTCCGGGGAAGCAGATACTACTCCACACTCCGACAACAATAGCATGTTTTTCAGGATTTTCATTACTCCCGGCGGCGGAAATTCGGCCGCCATTGACTGGAAGCGCCTTTGGGAGCATAGTTGAGCCTGTAATAAGAACAATATTTGTTGTTTTCAAAGCAATCATTGAGGGAGTTCCTCAAACCGCCCCAGGCGGGCGTGACATCGGCACTCGGCGGGTCCTGACGCCTGTCATCCACGCCCCAGAAACAGCAAGTAAAGCACAATAACCATCAACCTGAAGTAAAGCCTTCCGCCGGCGATACGGACAAGAGGAGGCAGAGGAAAAGAAATATGCTTACCTATGACGAACTCAACGCCCAAAACGACCACATCACCGAACTCACCAATGCCCTGCGGCTGCTGCTCACCGACCGGCTGCTGTGTGACTCACACATCACCGCTGAACTGTTCTGCCGCTACGTGGACGCGGTGAGGGCTCATCTGGAACTCACGGACAAGAAGCTCTACACCCAGATGCTCACCAGCGCCGACAGCCAGGTCGTCACCGTGGCCAACCGTTTCATGGGCGGGTCCAAGGAAATCAAACGGATCTTCAATGATTTCGTGAAGAAATGGTGCGACATGAAGAGGCAGCAACTCCTGGTGACAGATTATGAAGAGTTCGCCCGCATCACGGATGAGATGTTCGATTTGGTTCTGGATCGCATTCAGGACGAAGTCGAACACCTCTATCCCATGCTGCGCAGGGTGCGCGGAGACGACAAGTACGCCGCCTGACGCCCACCGCAATATGGCGAGCCTGTTGCTGCAACGGGCTCGCTGATTTCACTTCCGCCGCTCGGCTGTGTAGCTTATTCCTCCTCCTGGTACTGCGCCAGGGCAAGGCTCAGCTGCTCCCGCAGCTTCTCCCTGAGCTGTGGCGGCTTCAGCACCTCCACCTGCGGGCCATGGCGCAGGATATCCATGATCAGTTCCGTATCCACGGAATAGGGTATCTCCAGAATATAGAACCCTTGCTCGTCATAATACCCCTTCTGGGCGCCATGCCAGGTTTCGCTGGCCACCCAGCGGGCGGCTTGCGGTGAAAAACGCAGCACCGCCTTTTGCACCTCACGCCCGGCAAAGATTCCGTAACCCGCACGATAGACCGCATCCAGGTCCTTTTCCGGAACCTCCCTGGCTTGCTGCTCCAGGATCTGCGCCTGACGAATGGCGTCCACACCAAAACTCCGCAACCCCTTGCGCAAATGACACCAGGCATCCAGATACCAGTTGTCCCTGTAATAGAGCAGCCGCTGGGGCGAAACCTGCCGCTCCACCACCTTGTCCGACGCGCGGTTGTAGTGATGCAGGTTCAGACGCCGGCGCTGTAACAGGGCGCTGGCGAGGGTTTCGAAAATAGGTTCGTCCACTTCCCGCCTGGCCACGGGAGCTATGCGTATCCGGCCAGCCAGCTCTTCCCGACCGTGATCCCCCTGCTCCAGCAAGGCATGAACCCGGCGGCGCAGGGGCTCGAGGTGCGGCCCCAGCAGCCCCGGCTGCAGGTTCGAGAGCAGCTGATCCATGGTGAGCAGGGCGTAGATCTCGGAAGCATTGAACCAGAGCCCCGGCAGGGAAAAACTGTCGGCACCGGGCTGGCTGTGGTCATAGCGATAGCCCCGCAGGGAGGCATCCCAGACGATGGGCGCGCCAAGACGGTCGCGCATGTACTCGATGTCCCGCTTTACCGTGGCGCGGGACACCTCCATCTCCTCCATCATCACGGCCAGGGGAGTGGAGCGCCTTTCACGCAACAGCTGGTCTATCTTATGGAATCTCTCGGTTCTGTCCACGGTAGATCGTCGGGCGAAAACCCGGCTTCAAGCATAACGCGTGAATGGGTTGCTCAAGGCTGTTTTGCACATGCTATTCAAACTGCTGAATCGTTTCCAGTGCAGATGCGCGTTGTATCCGTATCTGTTCCGCGTTAGACTTTTTCATGACCTGTCCTCCTCAATTATGGCTCTGTGTCGGGAAGCATTTCCCATCCTCAAACATAACCCACGTGGTTGAGGATGGGCAGGTCAACTCATGATGCCTAATAAGAGCTGAATACTCTTTCATCCAGTTGTTCTTTCGATCCGGCGGGCGACCCGTTGCCCAGGCCCTCCCTGAGATCGAATTTCGGACATTCGTCCGGGTTCAGGACCAGTGAAGTGCAAAACCCCGGGGAAAGTCATCCATGCCATCCTTCAATGGACTCAGAACAAACGGTGCAGAGGATTCTCCTCCAGCCCCTTGCCCAAAGCCATGACTTTGAACCGTTCTCCCATGGCATCTGGCATGATGAGCTGTTTCACGCCCTGCATGACCCGCATGTGCGTTTCCACGTCATTAGGGTCCAATCGTCCCAGCATCTCGTCCAGACCACTGCTCAGAAGAAATTCCGCCTGGGTGGTGAACCCCAGGAAATCGAAACCTGCCTCCACGGCGGCATCGCGCAGAGCAGAGAAATCCACGTTGGCGGTGATGTCCTGCAGACCGGGGCGTAGCAACACATCCTCGTGGGCCTGGTGGCGATAGTGACAGATGAGGGTGCCCATGCTGCGTTCCGGGTGGTAGTACTCCTGGCCCGTGTAGCCGTAGTCCACCAACAGCATCAGCGCGCTGTCCAGGCGGGAAGCAAGCATCTCCATCCAGGGCGCCAGGCGCAGGTTGACCTCGGACACATAGCCATCGGCCAACTCGCCCCATCGGGCTTCGATGGCTTCGACCGCCGCCTTCAAGGAAGTCCGGGCCTGGCGCCAGTCCAGTTCCAGCCGTCCGCCCTCGCCGGTCACCCAAAGCTCCTCCACCGCCTTCTTCGTACGCCGGAAGAGGTGGACGGGCATGGCGTCCAACACCTCGTTGGCCAGGATCAGCCCGGAAAAATCTTCCGGTACCTCATCCACCCAGGAGATCTGCTCCAGATAGTGGGGGGAGCCGTGCAGGAAGGTTTCGCGCTGGCGCTGGCGCAACTCGGGGCTGACTTCGAGAATCCGGTAGCGGACCGGCTGGTCCGGCTGCAGGCGCTCCAGCTCCTGGAGTATCTGCAGGGCCATGACGCCGGTGCCGGCGCCAAATTCGAGGATCTCCCGGGGCAGTTCGTCGAAGGCCCGGGCGCACTGGCGTCCCAGGCAGTAGCCGAAATAGGGAGAGATCTCCGGCGCCGTGACGAAATCTCCACCGGCACCGAACTTGTGGGCGCCACTCACGTAGTACCCCAGGCCCGGCGCATACAAGGCCAGCTCCATGTAGCGATCGAAGGGAATGGCGCCGCCGGCTTCGCGGAGTTCCTGCTCCAGCAGTTCCTGCATGGCCTGCTGCTGGGCCACTTCTTCTATGGACAGTTCGGGCAGGTTCATGAGCCGCCAGCTGTGGGTTAGAATCGGGAAATTCTAACAGCCGGAACTGATTCATGCTCGACCACCAACCCCTGCAGGGCAAGACCGCATTGATCACCGGTGGCGCGGCACGTCTGGGCGCCATGAGCGCACGTTTCCTGCATGCCGCTGGCGCCACGGTGGTGATCCATTACCGCCGCTCGGCAGATGCCGCCCGGAAGCTCCAGCAGGCGCTGAACAGCCTGCGGCCGGATTCGGCCTTCCTGGTGCAGGGTGATTTGCTGGATTTTCCAGCCCTGCCCCGACTGGTGAACGCCTGTCTGGAACAGACGGGCCGCCTGGACGTGCTGCTGAACAACGCCTCGAATTTTTTTCCCACGCCCGTCGCGCAGGCTACGGAAGAACAATGGGACAGTCTGTTCGGCGTCAATGCCAAGGCGCCCTTCTTCCTCGCCAGGGCAGCCGCTCCCGCCCTGCAAGAGAACGCCGGCTGCATCGTCAACATGGTGGACATCCATGCCGAACGTCCCCACAAAGACCATCCTATCTACAGCATGGCCAAGGCCGCCAATGCCATGATGGTCAAATCCCTGGCCCGGGAACTGGCCCCTGAGATCCGGGTCAACGGCGTGGCCCCCGGCGCCATTCTGTGGCCGGAAGGCAATGCGGCCGCCAAACATGAAGCCCTGCCGCGCATTCCCCTGGAACGGGCGGGCCGCCCGGAGAACATCGCCCGCACGGTGCTGTTCCTGGCCACGGCGGAATACATCACCGGGCAGATCATTGCCGTGGACGGGGGGCGGAGCGTGCAGCAGTAGCTTTCTGTTGCGGATGCTTCGACAGGGCAAAGATATCCACCCATTCCCTGCGCGCCGTCCTCAGCTCCACTTCTATCCTGCATTGCTCCGCAGCGCCACAATCGACCAGGGGATAGAGGCGGGAAGCCCGGGTTTGCGCCAGTGGACGCACCAGACGGCCCTCGACCATCACCCGCACATCCTCGATCGGCAGATACCAGGGGAAAGGGTTGGTGATTGTCAGCACTTGGGCATCATGCAACACAAAACGCCAGCGTTGGCGCTTCCCTGGCCCTTTTTGAAAGGCACGCGGCGGGTATACATCCGCCTGAGGCAAAGGAATTCCCACGGAAGGGGCAACAGGTTGCAAGGATTCGGTTATGCCAAAAGGACCGATCCAGGTCGATGGCGCCCATCCCAGGACACGCCAGACACGCCGGGGAAAACCCGCCACATGTATCGTTTCCTGACCGCCGGCGCCTCCGGCAATGCTCACCCTGGCGTGTTCACCACACTGCAAGCGGCTGCCTGCGCTGAATGAGGCATCGACGATGAATGCAAGATCGCCATGGACAGCGACATCTGACCCAAAGGTGCAAAGATACTCCCCCAGACGATCCTGACTGACGGCGGGAAAGCGCAAGTCTCGTCCCAGCCTGCCAAATTTCCCCGCAGCGACATTCATGAACAGTCCGCTGGGAAAACCGCCTTCCCCGCTGGTATGCACCCGTACCAGACCAGCCGATAGCGCTGAAGAAAGCAGCAACACGGCCATCCCGCAGCCCACCAGCAGTTTTCCACCAGAGCGGCGATCCCAGCCATACAGCCCCAGCGCCAATACCAAGGCAATCAGGGGATACAGAACATAGGTCATGTAATACGGTGTTTGAGGACGCAGATACAAGACACCAGCACCGACAAGCAACAATGCCGCCAAGCCCACAAGAATCAGCATCCGGTGCACGCCGGTCACCAGGGCCCATACCAGCCCCAGAGCCCCGAGAAGATAGAGGGCATAGACGCCGATCAACCACAAACCACCATAGTCGCTGGCGGCCAGCACGCTCAGGAAAAACGATTTGGGGGCATAAACGACCGCAGACAGTAACAACTGGGGAAGTTTGAGCAGATTCCCGAAACCGGTTTCACTCTGAATGTAGCCAGCGGCATGTTGCCATTCGGGCCATCCGTCCAGGGTCTGGGAGACGAGATACGGAAGGAAGGGAAGCAGAAACAGGATTGCCGCCACCAGTACCGCGACACCATGGATATTGCCGGAACGCTTCCATTCATACAGATACACGAAGATCGCCAACAAGCCCAAAGGCGCCGTACTGGGATGTGCATGCAAGGCCAGACCAAAGACCAGTCCAAGCATCATCAACCACTTCCCTTCCCCTTCCCGAGCGAAGCGGATCAGCAGATAGATCATCAGCAAGCAGAGGGTTTCCACCAGATTGATATGCGTGATATGCACCTGCGTCATGGTTTGCCAGCCTGGCAAGGCAAGCATCAGCGCCCACAACAGGCCCAGGCGCCTGTCCAGAAGGCTTTTGCCACAGAGGTAGGCCAGCGGAAACTTGAGTGCAGCCAGCACACCCACCACCAGACTGGTCAGTGCAATGGAATGCGTCAGATAGAACAAACCACCAAGAAGATAAAACCACACCGGGCCAAAATGAAATACATCCACCTTCAATGCCGGGCCGGTGGCGGTGAAAGCGGTTCCCGATGCTATCTGCAGTGCCTGTGCCCAGTCTCTTCCAGTGTCGATGGTCGCAACCGAAAATACATAGGTCGATATATAGATCACCATCAATACGGCGATGGTCAGTACCGCCGCTTTCTCGATCCTGCCCTCCAGTGCATTGCTCACCTGCGGTGTGCTGGCATCTGACGTCATCGTTGCTCAATCTGCCCTGGGTTTGTTCCATGTGTAGACCGAGGTGACCGCATAGTTCCACACGGCGCCGAGCAGAATCCCCGCTACAGCTGACAGCACCCATCCCACTCCCTGTTGGACGTACAGATAGGAAGCGATACCGATATTGGCAAGCGCCCCCACACTACAAGCCACCGTAAAGGAAAACAGCCCTTTCCACCAGGCCAGGCCACGCAAGCGCCGGTCACGGTAGGTCAGCAGATTGTTTATGGTGAAATTGCCAACCATGGCCACCAGCGTGGCGCCTGTCTGCGCCAGGGGGAAATCCATCTTCAGACCATCGAGCAGCACCCACAAGACCGCCATGTGGACCCCCACTCCCACACCGCCAACCAGTGAAAAGGCAATGAAGCGCACCGGCACCACATGTCCGATCAGCTTGTCAGCCAGCAACATGAAATATTCCCAGCCCGCTCTGCTGTCCAATTTGCTTTTGCCGGCCTGACGGCTGCGGAATTCGTACGGCAGTTCCCGGTATTCGAGAGGCTTTTCTGAGGAGGCGAACAAGTCCAGCAGGATCTTGAAGCCAATCCCGGACAAGCGATGCACCCGCTCGAGAAAAGCTTCCCGGGTCACCATGAAAAAACCGCTCATGGGGTCGGTGAGGCTGGCGTGCAGCACCAGTCTGCTCATGCCACTTGCAAGACGGCTGATACCCACGCGCCGGCTATCCCAGTCCCCTGTTCCACCGCCCTGCATGTAGCGGCTGCCAATAACGATTTCTGATTCACCTTTGCTGAGTATTTCCAGCATTTCGGGAAGCAAGCGCGGGTCATGCTGCAGATCGCCGTCCATCACCGCGCAATAAGGCGCCGTGCTGGCCATGATGCCTTCTATGCAGGCCGATGAGAGCCCTCTGCGCCCGACTCGGTGCAGCAGTCTCACCCGGCTGTCCCTGCTGGCCAGCTCCCGAACCACTGCCGCGGTTCCATCCTCAGAATCATCATCGACGAAAATCACTTCCCATGACACTCCTGAGAGCACCTGATCCAGCGCTTCCACCACTTTGGTGACATTTTCCCTTTCATTGAAAACCGGAACCACGACCACCAACTCTGGCGCGGGAGCGATGCGGGCCTCGAAACAGGCTTGCCGATCTTGCCCGGCCGCGGATATATCAGCACTCAATGCGCGTCTCCTGCATTGTCAAATATCCCGACCAGTTCCACCAGGCCATGAGGCTCGGAAAGATGTTCTTGCCACAGCCGGGCATAGGATTTTCCTGTTTGCGGATGCAGTTCTTCAGGAGCCACGTCGGCCAGAGGCTTGAGTACGAAAGCGTAACGCAGGATCTCGTCCCGGGGAATGCCGGCGGCTGCATCCACCAGATCACCCCAGGTGAGCAGATCGAGGTCGATGGTTCGCGGCGAAAATTTTTCCTCGCCGCGCTTGCGACCCTGGCGTTTTTCGATCTCCCGCAGCCGGGTACGCAGCTGATCCGGCGGCAGATGAGTATCGATGCCGATGACCATGTTCAGAAAATCATCCCCCTCGAAACCCACCGCCCGGGTCCGGTACACCGGCGACAACACCAGCTCACCAAATGCCTGGCGCAGGTTTTCAATGGCGGCGCGCATGTTGTACTCAGGCTCCACATTGGTGCCGGCGGATATCCAGGCGCGGGTCATGGCTGGCGGCTCCCGCGCTCGATGATCACGCCCACGGAGGCGGCATTGTCCACCGCCTGGGG
>JALVNE010000374.1 GCA_027026755.1 Sedimenticola sp.
ACCGACTTGCGCCCAATGCGATCCGACACCAACCCGAAGGGAATCTGAAACAGCGCCTGGGTCAGGCCGTAGATGCCGAGCGCCACCCCAACCAGGGTTGGAGTCACGCCATCCAGATGCTCCGCATACAAGGCAAACACCGGCAGAATCATGAACAGGCCCAGCATGCGCAACGCATAGATGCTGGCAAGTGAAGCCGCGGCGCGGCGCTCCAGCGGAGTCATTGTTTCAGAAATGGTTGTTTGCACAGGAGTCATTACTTTCTTTGCTTCTCACAGCCAAAGCATCTTATAGTAACAGGTTGCGTTCCGCTGAGAAAAAGTGAAGATGGAAAAGATGATTAAAATCCGTGGCGTCAAAACCCACAACCTGCAAAACGTCGATCTGGATCTGCCCAGGGACAAACTGATCGTTTTCACCGGCCTGTCGGGTTCAGGCAAGTCATCCCTGGCCTTTGACACCATCTACGCGGAAGGACAACGACGTTATGTGGAGTCGCTTTCCAGCTATGCACGCCAGTTCCTGTCGATGATGGAAAAACCCGACGTGGAGCATATCGAAGGGCTCTCCCCGGCGATTTCCATCGAACAGAAGTCTACCTCGCACAATCCCCGCTCCACGGTGGGTACGGTCACCGAGATCCACGACTACCTGCGGCTGCTGTTCGCCCGGGCCGGCGAGCCCCGTTGCCCGGAACATAACAGCGCACTGCGGGCACAGACCGTCAGCCAAATGGTCGATCAGGTAATGACTCTGCCGGAAGGAGAACGGCTGATGCTGCTCGCCCCGGTTATCAAGGAGCGCAAGGGAGAGCACCTGCAACTCATCGATGAGCTGCGTGCCCAGGGCTTCGTGCGCGCCCGCATTGACGGACGGGTGTATGAACTTGACGAGCCCCCCAAACTGCAAAAAAACCACAAACACACCATTGAGGTGGTGGTTGACCGTTTCAAGATCCGACCCGATCTGGAACAGCGTCTGGCCGACTCGTTTGAAACAGCACTGCAGTTGTCAGACGGCCTTGCCCGTATCGCCTTCATGGATGAGAACAGGCCCCGGAAAGAGCTGGTATTTTCGGCAAAATTCGCCTGCCCCGATTGCGGATACTCGCTCACCGAACTGGAACCCCGGCTGTTCTCCTTCAACAATCCGGCAGGTGCCTGTCCCACCTGTGACGGTCTGGGAGCAAGGCAGTTTTTCGACCCGGATCGGGTGGTCAATCATGCCGATCTGAGCCTCTCCGCCGGAGCCATCCGTGGCTGGGATCGGCGCAATGCCTACTATTTCCAGATGCTGGAGTCACTGGCAAAACACTACCGGTTCGATATCGACACCCCCTTCAGCCAACTCCCGCAGCAGGTGAAGGATGCCATTCTGTACGGCAGCGGTGACGAAGCCATCACCTTCACCTATTTCAACGAACGGGGCGGCTCAATGATCAAAACTCAACCGTTCGAGGGAATAATCCCCAACATGGAACGCCGTTATCGGGAAACCGAATCGAACGCGGTACGAGAGGAGCTGGCCAAATACCTGAATCAGCAGCGCTGTCCCGACTGTGATGGAAGCCGCCTGAACACGGCGGCACGGCACGTATTCGTAGCCGATAACCGACTGCCGGAAATCACCTCCCTGCCGGTGGGACGTGCCTATGATTTTTTTCTGAATCTGCAACTGCCGGGACAATCAGGCGAGATTGCCGCCCCCATCCTCAAGGAGATCACACTGCGCCTGCGCTTTCTGGTCAACGTAGGTCTGGATTATCTGACGCTGGACCGCAGTGCCGATACCCTGTCGGGCGGAGAGGCGCAACGCATCCGGCTGGCCAGCCAGATCGGTGCCGGGCTGGTAGGGGTAATGTACATCCTTGACGAACCATCCATTGGTCTGCATCAGCGGGACAACGAACGGCTGCTCCAGACCCTGACCTATCTGCGCGATCTGGGCAATACCGTCATCGTGGTGGAGCACGATGAAGACGCCATCCGCCGCGCCGATCACATCGTGGATATCGGACCGGGAGCCGGAGTCCATGGTGGCCAGATCGTAGCCCAGGGGGACGTTCAGGCAATCATCTCCTGTAAACATTCACTCACCGGGCAATACCTCTCGGGGGAGAAGCGCATCGAGATACCGGAAAAACGACACCCACCCGAACCGGGGCGGATGCTGACGATCCGCGGGGCCAGCGGCAACAACCTCAAAGCGGTGGATGTCGAGATACCCATCGGCCTGATGACGGCGGTTACCGGTGTTTCCGGCTCCGGGAAATCCACTTTGATTAACGATACCCTCTACCGTCTGGCCGCACGAAAGCTGCACAGAGCCGGAACCAATCCGGCACCCTGCAAGGAGATCACCGGGCTGGAACAGTTTGATAAGGTGGTCGATATCGATCAGAGTCCCATCGGCCGCACCCCGCGCTCCAACCCCGCCACCTATACCGGTATTTTCACCCCCATTCGTGAACTGTTTTCCGGGACACCCGAAGCAAGAGCACGAGGCTACAATCCAGGCCGTTTCAGTTTCAACGTCAAAGGTGGTCGATGCGAAGCCTGCCAGGGGGACGGCGTAATCAAGGTGGAGATGCACTTTCTGCCCGACATCTACGTACCTTGCGATGTCTGCAAGGGTAAACGCTACAACCGGGAAACCCTGGAGATAAAATACAAGGGAAAAAACATCCA
>JALVNE010000375.1 GCA_027026755.1 Sedimenticola sp.
GGCATCGTCCTGGGCGGAAAAGAAATCCATGGAGATTCAGCCCCTCAGAAAGAGACCTTGGGCGCTTCTTGCATCTGGGCGCTGTCTTCGAATTCCAGCAGGCTGGCATCCGTGGGATGACCAAACATGGCGGCAAATACTACAGGCGGGAACGATTGACGGTATGTATTGTAGGCCATGACCGAATCGTTGAAAGCCTGACGGGCAAAAGCAATCTTGTTTTCGGTGCTGGTCAGCTCTTCGCTGAATTGCATCATGTTCTGATTGGCCTTCAGGTCCGGGTAGGCTTCCATGACCATGTTGAAGCGGCTCATGGCGCCTGCCAGAGCCTGCTCGCTTCCGGCCAGAGCGCCCATGGCTGCCGGATCACCGGGGTTCGCGGCGGCCTTGCCCAGGGCATTGGCGGCGGCATTCCGGGCATTGATGACGGCCTCCAGGGTTTCCCGCTCGTGCTTCATGTAGGCCTTGGCCGTTTCCATGAGATTGGGTATCAGGTCATAGCGGCGCTTGAGCTGTACCTCGATCTGGGCAAAGGCGTTCTTGTAGCGGTTCTTGAGTTTGACCAGGGTGTTGTAGATTCCAATGACATATCCGATGATGCCGAGAATGACCACCAGGACAACGATAGTAATGATAGCGCCGGTTCCCATAATTCTCCTCCAGTGAATGAGAGATATACTGACGGGGGCAATCTTAGCATGTAAACTCTGAAAATCATCTTGTAAAGTTCTTGCCAGGGCATCATGCAGCATCGTATAGACATCGATTATTACACTGACATGCTTTGTGTATGGGCCTATTTTGCGCAGATCAAACTGGACGAACTGAAATCGGAGTTTGGTGACCGAATTCACATAAGGCACCACTTCATCACCCTGTTTGGCAACAATGAGGTACGTATCGGTCAGGGGTATGAAGATGGTGGATATGCAGGGTATTCTGCCCATGTGCGGGGGTTGCAGCGACATTTCCCTCATGTGGATATCCACTCACAGATCTGGACCCGTAATATCCCCGCATCGTCCATGCCCGTTCATCTGACCCTCAAGGCAGTGCAAATTCTGGAGGGACAGGGCAAACTCCCGCAACCAGAGACGGCGCGACAGCGCACACTGTTCGAAGAGTTGGTATGGCAGTTGCGTCTGGCCTTTTTCAGCAAACTGCAAAATATTGCCGATGAATCCGTTCTCCATGAGCATCTGCAAGCTCTGGATATCCCCGTGGATGCAGTACAGAAAGAAATCTGCAATGGCAATGCCTATGCCGCCTTGTCACTGGATATGGACGAACAGCGTAATCGCATGATTGAAGGCAGTCCCACCTGGATCATGAATGAAGGGCGACAGCGTCTCTATGGCAATGTGGGCTATCGTGCTATTGCGGCCAACATACAGGAATTACTGGAACGGGAAGTGGATTTACCGGACTGGTGCTGATGGGCGTTCACTGCGTTGCAGCAACGCACGGGCAACCTGCAGCCGCAATCCATAAGATACGGGTTGGTTGATGAAAAGGGCGAAAGGTCTGTCAGCGACATAACCGGCATAGCAGCTCACCCCTTTGAGGGTGCCAGTCTTGGCCCGGATGCCCTGTTCCGGGCTTGGCAGCAGATCACGATAGGGCTCAAACGCCTCGAGCAACATGATCATCTGTGCGCTGCTGATACGATTCTGGCGGGACAGGCCCGCGCCTTCCACCATATTGAATATCTTCCAGTGAAAACGTGAAGTGATACGCTGCCGCGCGTAATGGCGCGATTTTTCAAAGCTGGCAGGTGCGCCAACGGCCTCAGCCCCCAGCATCAGGAACAGTTGGTTGGCAATGAAATTGGTCGAATAGCGCAGCATTGCTCGTAATGTCTGTTCCAGAGTCTGACTGCTGAGATGTTGATAGTAGCGTGGCAGGTTGGCAGGAAGACGTTGATTCTTGATGCTGCCAGAGACCTGTACACCCTGCTGCTGGAGTTTGGCGCGCAGGATTTCACCGAAATAGCGGGCGCTGAGGTGGCTGTCTTGGATGTTCACACGTTGCCTGCCGTTCTTGAGATGCCTGGCAACACCTCTGGCCACATCGGTCAAGGGCGTCTGGGGTTCTGCCGAACGCAAGTCTTGGCCTGTTTTGACCACATTGACCGTATTGAAATTGGCCGCCAGTGCTGCCACAGGCGCATCATAGGGGTTGTTGCTGTACGAACGCCCATCGATGACCAGCCCGTCCCCGAAATAGCTGCTGTCGAGACGGATGCCGTTAACTTTTGTCAGACCCCGGGATTTCAGCCGTGCAGCCATGGTTTGGATTTCTTCTGACACCAGCATAGGGTCACCGAACCCTTTTATCCAGAGGATATCATCCGCATCCAGAAAGAAATCTGTTTCAAAACGGTGATCCAGGCCCCAGTAGTCGATGGCCAGCCAGGCGGTGAGGATCTTCAGGGTGGAAGCCGGGATGCGAGGGATGTCCGCCCGAAAGCTCACCATGGCATCACCTTTCTTTTTTTTTTTTTT
>JALVNE010000376.1 GCA_027026755.1 Sedimenticola sp.
GATGTGCCGTGCATTTTGGGCGGGAAAGCAGGTATCAGTTCAGGTGAACAGAAGCGAAAGAGCACGTCCCTCGGCAATTGCCGCCATAGACGAGCGGGTATGGGTGTAAAGTCACGGATTCAGGATACTGATTTGAGACATTGTTGATCTGCAGAGCCGAGCCAATCTGCTTCGCGGCAGGACAGGCGAAACCGGGGACGCCCGAGGCTGTCCAGCCGGGCACGGATTGTATCGAAGGGGTTACGTATATCCGATGATCCGGCCCTTATCTCATCCAGGCCATCAATAAACAAAATCTTACCATGCCATTCAGGGCGGTCATCAAAGGTGATCAGATCCCTGGCACTGACATAACAACTGCCTGTCTGTTCGGCTTCCTGCTGAAAAACCGTGCTCTTTCCGGCGCCAGGGTCGCCCAGCAGTACATAGGCAGGCAGATCCCGAAAGGCCATAACGGAATGGGAGCACTTATCGAAGCTCTCATCCGAACGATTTTCAGAAATCCTGGTACATGTGCGGTTTACCAAAAACATCTATTTGCTTCGGGATGCCTCCATTATGATTGTCAGTCGGCGCATCAAATCAGCCCCCTCCTTTGGGTGTAACTGCCGCAGCCGACTGACTCGTCCCAATGTGCTGTTGAGCAATTTCTGATATTCGCTAGAGTCACGGCTCTCGGTGGGATAAACCTCACATGCTCTTACGGCTGCTCGAATCCGTGCACGCTCCTTCTTTGGAAGGGTGACACCACGGTTGACCTGGAGGTTGTTGACGCGCATCGGCTTGCCCGATGTCTCGATGCGTTCTTTGCGTCCTTTCATCCTGAACCCGTTTCCGTTACACAGGCGACGTACCTGCCGAACGGCATCGGCTTTCAGGTGGTTGTTGAGAAACCTTTTCGACGACAGAGTAATGTCGTCCACATAGCGTGAATAGCGGATGCCCCGTGCTGCCAAATTAGTGACAAGCTCGGGTTCCTGCCGCCACAGCACCAGATTGGCCAGATAGGAACTGGTGGGCGCACCTTGCGGTAACATTCCCTGGTATGTGGTAAGGATGGTCAGCGCCTCCGCGATTTCAGGCGGGAAGTGGAAGAGGTTCTGCCAGATGTCCCGCACCTATTGCTTGGTGATTGAGGGGAAGAAACTGGAGATGTCCTCGTTGATGACGATGGTTGCACCGCTATGCAGCTTGGCATTGGCGATGCAGTGCCGGGGATTGTTCCGGTCACGGATGCCGCCTTGCAAATAGATCGGGAATTTGACTCGGTTGAAGATATTGCAGTTGATGCTGCGTTGAATCTCCTTGAGTGGCGCGGCGGGATTGTATGTCTGGCGCACGCTGCCGTCCGACTTGGTGATCGGTTTCATGGGGCGGTAAAGCGCATCGGGCCGTCCGATGGCCCAGCGCAGTTGACGGGGCGAGACGCGAAGCGCACGAGCCAGTGCATCAAGGGTCGCGATCGGTCTGCCCTTAAAACAAGGACGGTTCACCCGATTTCTCCCGGATAAGCTGCAAGGCGGCGAAAGAGAGTTTTTCCGCCAGCTCCCGATCAACCGCGGAGAGCTCGGCGGTGTCGGAGGCCAAGAACAGGAGAATGCTGGTCGGCACCCCAAGCTGGGCCGCGATGGTTTCCAGCTTGCTGAATGTCGGATCCCGCTTGTTCTGCTCCAGCAGGGAGATGTACGAGGGAGAGAGACCGGCCTTTTCGGCCAGTTCCTCCTGCGTCATTCCCCGCTGGGTGCGGCAGAAGCGGATGGCATTACCCAAATTCATCATGGTCGATGTGCTCAAGGAATTAATGGTTTGCTGTGTTACTCCAGAAACTCGTGGATGACCCGCCGCAACCAATCGAGGCTGACTGCCACGCGCCCGATTACCGCCAAGGCCCGTTCAATCAATACCCGATCCGTTTCAACGTCCTCACCCCCGGTTTCCAGAAGGAGCGTCATCTTGGCGATGACTACATCCAGCTCCGCGGTAACACTGGGGTCCAGCTCGTTATGCTTGAGTGTGCGTACCTGGATGAGGGTATCGCGACACTGCTTCAACAATGCACGTTTCATCAGAATAATCTCCATCGTTCGACGCCACATGGCGCCAGTCGTCAACACCCGCGAGTCGAACGGAACGAGCTGGCCCCGCAAACCATCAACCCAAAGACCAGTCGTAATCGGCTGGTCAACACGACGCACGGATATCTGCGTGCCTGGAGCAATGTGCCAAGTACTACGCACTGTGCACGACGGACGAGGCGGCTTCGCCATCGGGTCGTCCCGCACAGCTTGTCCGTGCCGGTAAGCCTGAGTGCCCCTTGGCCCCAGGCGGTCACCCCATGGGGGCAACCCGGTTTGCGACTCGCTGCTGACGATGTTAGGAGATTGCATTGTCAAAGAGCATCCGGGCGGTACGCCCGGCCAGCGTATAGAGTAAAGGAAAAATGACTGACAGTCAAGTAAAGTTACTACAGTCACAGTCGCTTTGGGGCGGCACGGAGCATGATCGCAGTGAAATCGGAAAATATAGTGTATTACAGGGCGTAATGTGCTAAAAATCTGCAAAATAAAGACGATAATATGCCTTGAGAGGCAATCAGACATGCTAATTGAATTCACGGTCCGGAATTTCCTGTCGATTCGCGAGCCGGCCAGCCTGAGCCTGGTCAAGGGCAGTGGTGACGAATTGCAGGATACCAATGTCATGGTCCCGGATGCGCCCGGTACGCTTCCCCTGGTGCGAAGTGCCGCGATCTATGGCCCGAATGCGGCCGGCAAGTCCAATCTCATCAAGGCATTGAAAGTGATGGAGAGGATGGTCCGGGAGTCGGCGCGGGAGAGCCAGGCAGGTGAGCCGTTGCCGGTCACCCCGTTTTTGCTGGACGAAGGCAGTGCTGCGCTGCCCTGCGAATTCGAGGTCCATTTCATCAGCGAGGGGGTGCGCTACCAATATGGCTTTGCGGCCACACGGGAGCGCGTTGTCGAGGAATGGCTGCTGGCCTATCCCAAGGCGCGTCCCCAGCGATGGATCGACCGTCGCTACGATGAAGAACGCCAGACCTATGTCTGGGGCTCCATGGACAAGCTGACAGGTAAGAAACAACTATGGCAGGAGGCGACGCGCCCGAACGCCCTGTTTCTGTCCACCGCCATTCAGTTGAACAACCAGCAGCTCCAGCCGGTCTTCAAGTGGTTTGCGGATACTTTGCATGTGGCAGGCTTTGGACGCTGGCACCCGGGATTTTCCATTGAGTTGTGTGAAGAGGAGGACGCCAGGAAGGAGGTCGTTTCTTTCCTTTGTGCTGCGGATATCGATATTGATGATATCGAACTGGAGAAGGAGAAGTTCGACATCAGTACTTTGCCGGATGACATGCCGGATCCCGTAAAAGATGAACTGGCCAGAAAGCTCAAGGACAAGTCGATTGTCAGCGTAAAGACAGTCCACATTCTCGATAGTGGCAGGAAAGTACTGTTCGATCTCAAAGACGAATCGGATGGTACCCAGAAAATCTTTGCCCTGGCGGGACCCTGGCTGGACACCCTGGAACACGGCTATGTATTGTTCATCGACGAGCTGCACGACAATCTGCATCCCCTCATTGTCAGGTTCCTGGTCAAACTGTTTCACGACCCGGAGACCAATCCCAATGATGCGCAGCTGATCTTCACGACCCATGACACTTCTATCCTGGACCAGGAGGTCTTCAGGCGGGATCAGATCTGGTTCTGTGAAAAGGATGAATCTCGCTCGACCATGCTCGTTCCGCTTACCGATTTCAGGCCGCGCAAAAAGGTTGAAAATCTGGAACGTGGTTATCTGTCCGGTCGCTATGGCGCCTTGCCCTATGTCAGACAAATCAAGACCGCCATGGGGTGCTGAATGGGCAGCGATGACCTGCATCACAAGCGCAAGGCGCGCCGGGCAAAGGATCTTGCCCGGCGCAAATCCAGCCGGGCACCTTATGATCGGGTGCTCATCGTTTGCGAGGGTTCAAAAACCGAGCCGAATTATTTGCGGGAGTTGATCGACTACCTGAAACTGAGCAGCGCCAATGTGGAGGTCGACGGTGACAGCGGATCGTCACCTGTCAGTGTGGTCCAACACGCCAAACAGCGATATCGCGAAGAACGGGACAAGGGAGACGCATTCGATCGCGTCTTCTGTGTCTTCGACAAGGATACCCATACAACGTATGCCGCAGCAATACATGCGTTGAACGGACTCAGGCCGAGGGGCGTTTTTCAGTCGACACCCTCAGTTCCATGTTTCGAATACTGGCTGCTTCTGCATTTCACATACACCACCCGGCCATATAATTCCTCTGGCAGTAGGAGTGCTTGTGATTGCCTGATTGGCGAGTTGCGAAACTATATGCACGGCTATTCCAAAGGTGACAGAGGCATATTCAAGCAGGTGATGGACCAGACAGATCAGGCTATCGCATTTAGCAAGCGAGCGGTGAAGGCTGCAGAGAGAGCAGGAACAGACAATCCGACAACCAGGATGCATGAGCTGGTTGAATACTTGAAACATTTCAGAAAGCACTGAAATATCTTGAGTTTCCTGTGGCCCAAAGATGGCCGCCCGTCAGGAAGATTCAGTGCTTCAGGCGCTTGAGGGGATCCTGCCGGTAGTAGGCGCGCAACTGTAGGTAGGCATCTTTGCAGTGGTGCTTGAGGGTATGTGGCGCAGTGAAGAAATATTCACTGAGCACGGCAAAGAATTCCGCCGGGTTGGTGGCGGCGTAAGGGTTGATGCAGGCCTGCCCCCTTTCCAGTTGGCGCAGCAGACGCTCATAGGCCCGGCTCAGGGTGTGGCTCCACTCTTCGATGGGCATATCCGGGTGCAGGGGCGGCATGCCATTCACCCGGCCGTTGAGGGCATCCAGTTTGTGGGCGAACTCGTGGATCACCACATGGCTGCCCGGACGCCGCTGGTAGCTGTCTCTTTTCACGTCTTCCCAGGAAAGCACCAGGGGACCGCTCTGCCAGGATTCACCGCTGAGGGGGGCGACTTGTTCATGACTTATGCCGAATTCGTCGGTGACGGTACGCCTTGCCCGGAAGGCGCCAGGATAGACGATGAGTTCTTTCCAGCCATCGTAGCTGGATTCGTCCAGTTCCAGAATCAACAGGGCGGCCTGGGCGGCGATGACGGCCTTCATCTCCAGGTTCATGTTCAGCCCTTGTACACCATGAATGGCCTTGTCATGCAACAGCAGTGTGCTGCGCTCTCTCAGACGTACTGCCTGGCGTACGCAAAGATTCTGCAACAAATAGAGTTCCCTGCGCAGTTTGCGCCAGAGGCGGTCCGGCAGGCCATGACGGCGCAGGGTGCGTGCGGTACGGTAGCGTCTGAGGCGGGAAAGCATGGTGCGGGCTGATCTGGCTGTTTCGTCGGCTCATTATAGGAGGTTCCCGGTGCCATGCGTCCGGTATTTCGGGAGAATGTACCTGTTCGGAAAATATTTGCTAAAATACTGTAAATATTTTGCATAACTTATTGATTTTATATATCTCGTGCATCAAACCCTCAACAAGCGGCTCAAGGAAGGCGCCTTTTTGCTCCTGTTGGCCATCAGCGTCTACTTCGTTCTGTCCCTGGCGACCTTCTCGCCGGAAGATCCCGGCTGGTCTTTCGTGGGGGCCAGGGAAGTGGCGGAGAATGCTGGCGGTCCCGCGGGCGCCTGGTTCTCCAGTGTGCTGCTGACCCTGTTCGGTTACCTGGCCTACCTGGTGCCAGTCGTCGTTCTCTGGAGCGGCTGGCTGCTGTTCAGGGACCGGGAGGAAAACAAGGAGACGGACTATCAGCTCCTGGTCTTCCGCTGGCTGGGATTCTTCATCACCCTCATGGCAGGCAGTGGGCTGGCCACCATGCATGTCACCGCCCAGACGTCCCTGCCGGAAGGGCCGGGCGGCATTCTCGGCAAGTTCCTGGAGTCCCTGCTGGTGGATGTGGTCAGCCCCGTGGGCAGCAGTCTGTTTCTGCTGGCCCTGTTCATGGTGGGTTTTACCCTGTTCAGTGGCATTTCCTGGCTGGCGGTCATGGACGGCATAGGCACGCTGGTGCTCGGGGGATTCCGGCGCATGCTGGCCCTGTTCAGGCCGAAACAGCCCTCCCTGCCCACGGCACGGCAGATGAAGAAGGAACGCGCCGAGTCCCTGAAGAAGGAAAAGCAGCGCATCAGGGAACGCAAGCCGCCGAAGATCGAGACGGAGATCACCAAGGTGGTGCCCAGTGTGCGGGTGGAAAAGGAAAAACAAATGACCCTCATCCAGCCCGAGCCCAATTCCGAGCTGCCGCCGCTGTCCCTGCTGGATGAGCCCAGGCATTCCGGGCACGGATATTCCGAAGAGGCCCTGGAGGCCCTGTCCCGTCTGGTGGAACGCAAGCTGGAGGATTTCCGTATCGCCGTGGAAGTGGTGGCGGTGCATCCAGGACCCGTGGTCACATTGTTCGAGCTGCAGCTGGCGCCAGGCACCAAGGCCAGCAAGATCAGCAATCTTTCCAAGGATCTGGCGCGCTCCCTGTCGGTGATCTCCGTGCGCGTGGTGGAGGTGATACCCGGCAAGTCCACCATCGGCCTGGAGATTCCCAACGAGCACCGGGAAATGGTGTATCTCAGCGAGGTGCTTTGTTCCGAGGAATACGACAAGTCCAAGTCGCCTTTGACCCTGGTGCTGGGCAAGGACATCTCTGGCGGCCCCGTGGTGGCGGACCTGGCCAAGATGCCCCATGCCCTCATTGCCGGCACCACGGGCTCGGGCAAGTCCGTGGCCATCAACGCCATGATCCTCAGCCTGCTGTACAAGGCCAGGGCAGACGAGGTGCGCCTCATCATGGTGGATCCCAAGATGCTGGAGCTGTCCGTGTACGAAGGCATCCCCCATCTGCTCACGCCGGTGGTCACCGACATGAAGGAAGCGGCCAATGCCCTCCGCTGGTGCGTGGGGGAGATGGAACGCCGTTACCGCCTCATGGCGGCGCTTGGGGTGCGCAACATCGGGGGCTATAACAAGAAGATCAGGGATGCGGGGAAGGCAGGTGAGAGTATTCCCGATCCCTTGTGGCAGCCTGATCCCACGGGCCTGACGGAAAACGAGCCTGCGGAGCCGCCGCCTCTGACCCACATGCCTTATATCGTGGTGGTCATCGACGAACTGGCGGACATGATGATGGTGGTGGGCAAGAAGGTGGAGGAACTCATCGCCCGCCTGGCCCAGAAGGCGCGGGCGGCGGGCATTCATCTGCTGCTGGCTACCCAGCGGCCGTCCGTGGATGTCATCACCGGCCTCATCAAGGCGAATATTCCCACCCGGGTGGCCTTTCAGGTGTCCTCGCGCATCGATTCGCGCACCATTCTCGACCAGATGGGCGCCGAGCACCTGCTCGGTCATGGTGACATGCTCTACCTGCCGCCAGGCACCTCCATTCCCCAGCGCACCCATGGCGCCTTCGTCTCCGATGACGAGGTGCACCGGGTGGTGAGCTTCCTCAAGCAGGCGGGTGAGCCCAATTACCTGGACGAAATCGTGCAGGAACCAACCGAGGCCATTCCGGGTCTATCTCCCGAGGCCGCCGGCGTGGACACGGAAGATGCCGACCCCCTGTTCGACGAGGCGGTAAAAATCGTCACCGAGAGCCGCCGGGGCTCCATTTCCGGGGTGCAGCGCCGCCTCAAGATCGGCTATAACCGCGCCGCCCGTCTCATCGAGGAAATGGAGCGCGTGGGCATCGTCAGCACCCCGGATGGCAAGGGCAACCGGGAAGTGCTGGCGCCACCCCCCATCGAGGACTGAACTTGAAAATGTACCGATTTTTCCTGCCACTGATGCTGGTCTTCAGCAACAGCCTGTTTGCCGCCGATGGGGCCCGCGCCCATCTCCACCGCTTTCTCGATGGCCTGAAGACCCTGCGCGCCGAGTTTGCCCAGGAAGTCATAGACAACGAAACCAATCAGGTTTCCCACAGCCATGGCGTGTTCTATCTCGCGCGGCCCGACCGCTTCCGCTGGGTGTACGAAGGGGAATATCCTCACTACATCATCGCGGATGGCAAAACCATCTGGCTGGTGGAGGAAGACCTGGAACAGGTCAGCCAGAAATCCCAGAAATCCGCCCTCGATGGCACGCCGGCGGGGTTGTTGGCAAAAGACCTGGATATCGACCGGGAATTCCAGGTGGATGAACTGGGCGAGCGCATGGGGCTGTCCTGGCTGCGCCTGCGCCCCCGGGATGAAAACAGCCAGTTCGAGCAGATTCTCCTGGCTTTCGAGGGTGACAAGCTGTCGCGCATGGAAATGGCCGACCGCTTTGGCCAGGTCACCCGGTTCGACTTCTTCAAGCTGCAGCGCAACCCCAAGCTGCAGGACCAGCTGTTCAGGTTCGTGCCGCCGCCTGGCTACGACATTCTCGACCAATGAACAGGGGGGATCTGTTTGCCGCGGACCAGTTGGCAGGCAGGCCCCTGGCGGATCGCATGCGCCCGCGCAGCCTGGATGAATACCGGGGGCAGGCCCATATCCTGGGGCCGGACAAGCCCCTGCGCCAGGCCATCGAAAGAAATCAGCTCCATTCCATGATTTTCTGGGGGCCGCCGGGCACGGGCAAGACCACCCTGGCGCGGCTGCTGGCCAACGCTTCCGGCTATGCCTTTCACACCCTGTCCGCGGTGCTGGCCGGGGTGAAGGATATCCGCGCCGCCGTGGAGCGGGCCCGGCAGGTGAAGGCGGAGATGGGGCAGGGCACGGTGCTGTTCATCGACGAGGTGCACCGCTTCAACAAGAGCCAGCAGGACGCCTTTCTGCCCCATGTGGAGGACGGCACTTTCCTGTTCGTGGGCGCCACCACGGAAAATCCTTCGTTTGAGCTGAACAACGCCCTGTTGTCCCGGGCCCGGGTTTATGTGCTCAAGTCCCTGTCAGAGGAGGATCTGGTGGCGGTGTTGCGTCACGCCCTGGAGGACAGGGAGCGGGGACTGGGCGATCAGGTGCGGGAAATCGCCGATGCGGATCTGGAGCGCATCGCCCTGGCGGCGGATGGTGATGCCCGCCGCGCCCTGAACCTGCTGGAAAGCGCCGCCGGCCTGGCGGAGGACGGACGTATCCCGTCAGCAGTCGTGAAGGAGGTCTGCGCCGGCCAGGTCAGGCGTTTCGACAAGGGCGGGGAGGTCTTCTACGACCAGATTTCCGCTCTGCACAAATCCGTGCGCGGCTCCAGCCCTGACGCGGCTCTGTACTGGCTGTGCCGCATGCTCGATGGTGGTTGCGATCCCCTGTACATCGCCCGGCGGGTGCTGCGCATGGCCTCCGAGGACATCGGCAATGCCGATCCCCGCGCCCTGGAACTGGCCCTCAATGCCTGGCAGGTGCAGGAACGCCTGGGCAGTCCCGAAGGCGAGTTGGCCATCGCCCAGGCGGTGGTGTACCTGGCCTGCGCCGCCAAGAGCAATGCCGTCTATACCGCTTTCAAGGCTGCCATGAAGGACGCCCGTCACACGGGTTCCCTGGAAGTCCCCTTGCATCTGCGCAACGCGCCGACCAAGCTCATGAAGGAGCTGGGTTACGGCAAGACCTATCGCTATGCCCATGATGAGCCTGATGCTTACGCGGCGGGAGAAACCTATCTGCCCGATGAGCTGGTGGGGCGGCAGTATTATCATCCCGTGCCCCGGGGGCTGGAGATCCGCATCGCGGAAAAGCTGGCCCGGCTGCGGGAACTGGATGAGAAAGCCGGAGAGAAAGGGGTAAAATACTAACAGGTGCGTAATAGTCCGTACCTTGACAGGCGATTCGAGGCGATGAATAGACGCTCGCCTGTAGGTCGGACTTTAGTCCGACACACAACGGTGGATTGTCGGGCTGAAGCCCGACCTACGATCATAACGCGGTTTCGCGTTATGACGCTTAATTCAAAAGATGGTGGTAAGTCATTGAATAGCCAGGACGCTGTGAATACATCCATGACCGCTTTTTGGCATCCTGCCATTGCGGCACTCGTGCATCCGTGCACATCGTAAGCTCTGCGGCAGCTTCCCTGCTGCCGAAGCCTGGCCATTCAATGACTTACCACCTGTAAGCCAATCATGTTGAGGAGTTATCTTTTGCCTTGCGGGGAAAACCGATGACACAAACACTGGCCATTGCCGCGGGCGGCGCTCTGGGGGCGCTCATGCGCTTCTGGGTGTCCACGGCCACCTATGCGTGGCTGGGGCGCGGCTTTCCCTGGGGCACCCTGATGGTGAATGTGCTGGGCTCCTTCGTCATGGGCCTGCTCTATATCCTGTTCCTGGAGCGTCTGACCACGGGGCCGGAGCTGCGCGCCTTTCTGCTCATCGGTTTTCTCGGCGCGTTTACCACCTTTTCCACCTTTTCCATCGAAACCTTCAATCTCATCGAGGAAGCCGAGATCGGCAAGGCCCTCGTCAATGCCGGCGGCAGCGTGGTGATCTGTATCGTCGCCGCCTGGTTTGGCGTCATGGCCGGGAGACAGTTATGACCGACGAAGTCACCATGGTGCGCATCTACTGTACCGAGGGAGAGCACCGACTGAAACAGATGCTCGACTACCTTCACAACGAAGAGCAGGTGGCCGGGGTCACGGCCTTTCGCGGAGTTGCAGGCTTTGGCCGATCCGGTAAGATGCACACCGCCTCCCTGCTGGATCTGTCCCTGGACATGCCAGTGGTGATCGAGTTCTTCGACCGGCCGGAAAAGATGCGCGCGGTCATCGAACACCTGAAAACCAAGCTGGAGCCCGGTCATCTGGTGTACTGGCCGGCCCGCACCAACCTGAGCGACTGACATGCTGGACCCGAAACTGCTGCGCGGCAATCTCGACGAGGTGGCCGCCAAACTGGCTCGCCGCGGCTACGAGCTGGATACCACGGCTTTCAACGAACTTGAAGCGCGCCGCAAGGCTCTGCAGGTTCGAACCCAGGAACTGCAGAACAAGCGCAACACCATTTCCAGGGGCATCGGCAAGGCCAAGGCCGCGGGTGAGGATATTCAGCCCCTGCTGGATGAAGTGGCCAGCCTGGGTGATGAACTCAAAGCTGCGGAGGAACAGCTGAAGACGTTGCAGGGCGAACTGCGCGAGCTGTTACTGGGCATGCCCAATCTGCCTGACGATTCCGTGCCCGATGGCAAGGATGAAGCCGACAACCGGGAGGAATGCACCTGGGGTGAGATTCCTTCTTTCGATTTCGAGCCGAAAGATCACGTGGACCTGGGAGAAGCCCTGGGTGGCCTGGATTTTGCCGCGGCGGCCAAGCTCACGGGCTCGCGTTTCACGGTCATGCACGGCAGCCTGGCGCGGCTGCACCGGGCCCTGACCCAGTTCATGCTGGACCTGCATACGACTGAGCACGGCTACAGCGAAACCTATGTGCCCTATATGGTGAACGAAGCTTCCCTCTATGGTACAGGCCAGCTGCCCAAGTTTGCCGAGGATTTGTTTCGCCTGGAAGGCGAGCATGGCTGGCATTTGATTCCCACGGCGGAAGTGCCCCTGACCAACCTGCTGCGGGACGAGATCCTGGAGGCGGATCGCCTGCCTTTCAAGGTGCTGGCCCATACGCCCTGTTTCCGTTCCGAGGCGGGGGCCTATGGCAAGGACACCCGGGGCATGATCCGTCAGCACCAGTTCGACAAGGTGGAACTGGTGCAGGCCGTGCGCGCCGAAGATTCTTTCGACGCCCTGGAGGAACTGACCAGTCACGCTGAAACCGTGCTGCAGAAACTTGAACTGCCGTACCGGGTAGTGACCTTGTGCACGGGGGATCTGGGCTTCAGTTCCACCAAGACCTATGACCTGGAAGTCTGGCTGCCGGGGCAGAACAAATATCGGGAGATTTCCTCCTGTTCCAATTTCCTGGATTTCCAGGCGCGGCGCATGCAGGCCCGCTGGCGCAATCCCGATACCGGAAAACCCGAGTTGTTGCACACCATCAATGGCTCAGGCCTTGCGGTGGGACGCGCTCTGGTGGCGGTGCTGGAGAACTATCAGCAGGAAGATGGAAGCATCCGGGTGCCGGGCGTGCTGCGCCCTTACATGGGGGGGATGGAGTTGATCCGATAGTCCCGCGGCGGGGTCCTCCTCAGCTTTTCACCAGCAGAACCAGCAGGGCAACGAAGCCTGCCACCAGTGCCAGGGGAACGATGGCTGCCTGCCAGTCGCCTTTTTCGGCTTTGGGTGAGTTCTCCATCCAGTGCTTGGCCGCCGGGTACATGAATACCAGCATGATGACCAGGGTGACCGCCATGCCGATCTGAAGCCAGATATTCATTATGATCCTGTCCTGAAGAAAGCCGCTTCCGCCATGGTGAGGGAAGCGCCAAAACTGTAGGTCGGACTTCAGTCCGACACCTCCCGCGCTGGCACTTGCGGTCGGGCTGAAGCCCGACCTACGGTCTGGAGCACTCCATTTTCAATTATTCGTCGCCGAAGATGCCCAGAATCTGCAACAGGCTGATGAAGATATTGAAAATAGAAAGGTACAGCCCATAGGTGGCACTGATGTAATTGGTTTCACCGCCATGCACCATCTGACTGGTCTGGAACAGGATGAAACCGCTCATGAGCAGAATGAAGCCCGCGGCAATGGCCAGCTGCAGGGCCGGGATATGCAGAAAAATGTTGGCCAGCATGGCCACCAGCAACACCATCATGCCGGCAAAGATGAAGCCGCCCATGAAGCTGAAGTCACGCCGGCTGCTCAGGGCATAACCGGAGAGTCCCAGAAAGATGATGCCGGTGCCGCCCAGGGCCAGGGCCACGGTCTGGGGCCCGTTGGGCAACTGCAGATAGATGCTGATGACCGCGCCAAGGCCGAAACCCAAGAGGCCCGTAATGCCGAAAATCACGCCGATGCCGGCACCGGAATCTTGGGTCCGGGGCAGGACGAACATGCCCAGCAGCATGGCAACGATGACGGATGCCGTGTATGTCCAAAGCGGCACCGCCAGATACAAAGAAACCATCGCCATCAACCCGGAAAACAACAGGGTGGCGGACAACAGCAGATACGTATTCTTGATGACCTTGTTGGTGGCAAAAGCCTGCTCGCCTGATCGACGGACTGCCTGTTCAAAAGCCTTGTTCATTGTGTTCTCTATCCTCTTTGATCTTGTCGTTTGGTCCACTGATTATGTGGAGCATTTCCCGCTAACGCCGAAAAATGTCCCTCTATTTTCAAATTCATTGAATTTAGACGCGCATAACGGGTCAGAGTTCCTGCAAGTCCGTTCATGTATAACAACATGGGCCGAAGCTGGCAAGTCCTGTTTCCCTCGGATTCATTACATTTCTGGCCGGGAGATGGGTTTGTACAATTTGCCGGATGTTCGTTATACTTGAATGAGTATGCTCTGTCTGGCTGTTCCCCGGATGCGGTGCGGGACAGGCTGGAAACGGATTTGATAATGGGCGTTGCAGCCCGACGAAAAATATATGTCTACATTTCAGGAGAAAGACAAGATGTTCGATTCAAACAAGAAAATCGCTACGGTTGCAGCGGCTGTGGGCCTCATTCTGGGTTCCACGGTGGCTTCCGCCGAGGATCCCATGCGCGCCTACGCCATGGATGCGGAAAAAACCGTGGTCACCAATGCTTTTGGTGAATGCTGGGAGGCCAAGGGGGGCGTCAGGCAGCTGATCGAAAAATGTGGTGATGTGGTTGCGGTCACCAAAGAAGAAGAGGCCAAGGCCAAGCCTGTTCCTGTCGATGGTGATGACGACAACGACGGCGTGCCCAACAGCCGTGACAAGTGTCCCAATACTGCTGCCGGGGCCACCGTCGATTCTGATGGTTGCCAAATCGTTGAAAACCTGACCATCAACCTGGTGGTTGAAGAATTCGATTTCGACAGCGCGGTACTCAAGCCTGAGATGAAAGCAGCTCTGAAAGACTTTGCCGACAAGGTCAAGGCCAGCCCTGGTCACGAAACCGTCACGGTTATCGGTCACACCGACAGCACGGGTCCCGCGGCCTACAACATGAAGCTGTCCCTGCGTCGCGCCCAGGCTGCAGCCGACTATCTGACCTCGCTGGGTATCGATTCCATTACGGTCAAGGGCATGGGTGAAACCCAACCCATCGCCAGTAACAAGACCAGAGAAGGTCGCGCCAAGAACCGCCGTATCGAAATCACCACCCACTGATCGGTGGCGCTTTTTCAGCGCCTGAGAGGGCGCTGACGAGAAGCCGGTGTCCTGCAAGGGATGCCGGCTTTTTTATGTACAGCTGGCCAAGTGGACAGTACAATACGCGCCTTGTCTGTCACGTGGCCTTTGGTGGGGGTCACCACTGAGGAAAAGAATCATGCCGGAAATCACACTTCCAGACGGCTCCAAACGCGTTTTTGATCATCCTGTCACTGTCGCCGATGTGGCGGCTGACATTGGTCCTGGCCTGGCCAAGGCCACCCTGGCGGGAAAGGTGGACGGTGAGCTGGTGGATGCTTCCACCGTCATTGACAAGGATGCCGAACTGGCCATCGTCACCGACAGGGACGAGGATGCCTTGGAGCTGATTCGTCATGACGCGGCCCATGTCATGGCCCAGGCCGTGCAGGAACTCTTTCCCGGCACCCAGGTGACCATAGGTCCTGCCATCGAAGACGGTTTCTACTACGACTTTGCCCGTGAAGAAGCTTTTACCCCGGATGATCTGAAGAAGATCGAAGACCGCATGCGCGAGATCGTGGGCCGGGATCTGCCCATAGAACGGGAAGTCTGGGACAGGGAGGAGGCAAAAAAAGTCTTTGCCGATCTGGGAGAGCATTACAAGGTGGAGATCATCGACGCTATCCCGGAAGGCGAGCCGGTGAGCATCTATCGTCAGGGCGACTGGTTCGATGTCTGCCGCGGCCCTCATCTGCCCAGTACCGGCAGGCTGCCCAAAGCCTTCAAGCTGATGAAGCTGGCTGGCGCCTACTGGCGGGGTGATGCCAACAATGAGATGCTGCAGCGCATCTATGGCACGGCCTGGCGCAACAAGAAGGAACTCAAGGCCTATCTGCACCGCCTGGAAGAAGCCGAGAAGCGCGATCACCGCAAGATCGGCAAGGCCCTGGATCTGTTCCATACCCAGGAAGAGGCGCCGGGCATGGTGTTCTGGCATGACAAGGGCTGGCAGATCTATCTCACCATTCAGGACTATGTGCGTGGCAAGCTGCGTGAGCATGGTTATCAGGAAGTCCACACCCCGGAGATCATCGACCGCAGCCTGTGGGAGAAATCTGGCCACTGGGACAAGTTCGGTGACATGATCTTCACCACCCATTCCGAGCACCGGGATTACGCCATCAAACCCATGAACTGTCCGGCTCACGTGCAGATATACAATCATGGTCTGCGCAGCTACCGGGACCTGCCTTTGCGCCTGGCGGAATTTGGCTCCTGCCACCGCAATGAGCCCTCCGGAACCCTGCACGGCATCATGCGCGTGCGCAATTTCGTGCAGGATGACGCCCATATCTTCTGTACGGAAGACCAGATTCTCTCTGAAGTGTCGGCATTCATCGACCTGTTGTTCGAGGTGTACCGGGATTTCGGTTTTGAAGAAGTGCTCATCAAGCTCTCCACCCGCCCGGAAAAGCGCGTGGGTTCTGATGAGCTGTGGGACAAGGCGGAGAAATCCCTGGAAGACGCCCTGAACCACAAAAACCTCGAGTGGGAACTTCAGCCGGGGGAGGGGGCTTTCTATGGCCCCAAGATCGAGTTCTCCCTGAAAGACTGCCTGGGGCGGGTCTGGCAGCTGGGCACCATCCAGCTGGATTTCTCCATGCCGGAGCGTCTGGGAGCCCATTACATTGCTGAGGACAACAGCAAGCAGGTGCCGGTGATGCTGCATCGGGCCATACTGGGTTCCCTGGAGCGCTTCATCGGCATTCTCATCGAACATTATGCCGGCGCCTTGCCGGTTTGGTTGTCTCCTGTTCAGGCCATGGTGATGAATATCACCGACAAACAGGCGGGATATGTCAAGGAAGTGGCCGAAAAGCTGAAAAAACAGGGATTTCGTGTGCAAATGGACTTGAGAAACGAAAAGATCGGCTTTAAAATCCGCGAGCACACATTACAGCGTATTCCCTATCTGTTGGTCGTGGGTGACCGGGAGATGGAGAACGGCGCTGTCGCCGTTCGCCAGCGGGGCGGGGAAGACCTGGGGGCAATGCCCCTGGATGACTTCATCGCCCGTCTGCAGGACGATCTGAAAAACAGAGCCTAGGTGCCGACACACCGGGCAACGACTGAATTTGTATAGAGGACCTGGCTATAGCTAAACAAGACAAAAGAAACCGGCTGAATACCGATATCACCGTTCCCCAAGTTCGACTCATCGACGAGAACGGCGAGCAGGTAGGCATCGTTTCAATAGAAGAAGCACTGGAGGCGGCAGCGGATGCCGATCTCGATCTGGTTGAAATCGTGCCCAATGCGGAACCGCCGGTGTGCCGTATCATGGATTACGGCAAATTTGTATTCGAAGCCAAGAAGCAGAAGCAGGCGGCGAAGAAGAAGCAGAAGCAGGTTCAGGTCAAGGAAATGAAATTCCGCCCCCGCACCGATTCCGGGGACTATGCCATCAAGCTGCGGAACCTGAGACGTTTCCTGGAGAATGGCGACAAGGCCAAGGTCACCATGCGTTTCCGGGGGCGGGAGCATGCTCACCGGGAACTGGGGCTGGAGGTGTTGCAACGCATCGAAAAGGATTTGGAAGATATCGCCCAGGTGGAACAGCGCCCGGCGATGGAAGGGCGCCAGATGGTCATGGTGCTGGCGCCGCGCAAAAAATAGTTTTCGTTCCGCACGCGGAACACAAGAGCAGTGGCCGGGCTTACAAGGCATTGCCTGGGTCACTCGTAATCCATCCTTAAATGCTACAGGAGAGAGAAAATGCCAAAGATAAAGACCAACCGGGGCGCGGCCAAGCGGTTCAAGAAGACCGCTGGCGGCTTCAAGCGAAACCAGTCTCATCGCCGTCATATCCTGACCAAGAAGAGCACCAAGCGTAAGCGTCAGCTGCGTTCACCCGCCATGCTGCACAAGGCCGACGTGGCCGCGGCGCGCCGCATGATTCCCTACGCCTGATTCAAGTTTCGTTAAAGGAGATACAAGATGCCCCGAGTAAAACGTGGTGTAACGGCGCACAAGCGTCACAAGAAGGTCCTCAAGCAGGCCAAAGGTTATTATGGCGCACGCAGCAAGGTCTATCGCGTCGCCAAGCAGGCGGTCATCAAGGCTGGTCAGTATGCCTATCGTGACCGCCGTCAGCGCAAGCGCCAGTTCCGCGCCCTGTGGATCCAGCGCATCAATGCTGCGGCACGCATGAATGATCTGTCCTACAGCAGGTTCATGCACGGCCTGGACAAGGCCGGTATCGAAATCGACCGCAAGATGCTGGCGGACATTGCTGTCCACGACATGCCGGCGTTTAGCCAGCTCGCAGAAAAGGCCAAGGCCGCTCTCGCGAGTTGATCGGTTGCTGCTGCCATCTGGTGGCAGACTGAATTGGCTGCTCGTGTTCCCTAGGGAAGAACGGGCAAAGCGAACGAGGGGAAAGGCCTTGGGGTCTTTCCCTTTCTTTATTTCCGGGTGGAACAACCTATATGGATCTCGAAAAACTGACAGAAGAAGCCCTGGCGGCAGTGGCCGCTGCCGATGACCTGCGCGCCCTGGACGAGGTGCGCGTGGCCTGGCTGGGCAAGACCGGGCGTTTTACCGAACAGCTCAAGCAGCTGGGCAAGCTCTCCAAGGAAGAGCGGCCCAAGGCCGGTCAGGCCATCAACAAGGCCAAGCAGGCCATGCAGCAGGCCATTGAAGCCCGCAAGCAGGCCCTGGAGGACGCGGCCCTGGAAGCCCGCCTGGCCGCCGAGCGCATCGACGTGACCCTGCCGGGACGCGGTCTGGGCAGTGGCAGCCTGCATCCTGTGACGCGCACCATGCGGCGCATACAGGAGATCTTTGGCAGCGCCGGTTTCACCGTGGCAGAAGGCCCCGAGATCGAGGACGATTACCACAACTTCGAGGCCCTGAACATTCCCGCTCACCATCCGGCGCGGGCCATGCACGATACTTTTTATTTCGATGCCCACCGCCTGCTGCGCACCCATACATCGCCGGTGCAGGTCAGGGTCATGAAAGATGCCCAGCCACCTTTGAAGGTGATAGCGCCGGGCCGGGTGTATCGTTGTGATTCCGATGTCACCCACACCCCCATGTTCCACCAGGTGGAAGGCTTCATGGTGGATGAACAGGTCACTTTTGCGGATCTCAAGGGCATTCTGCACAGTTTTCTCAAGGCCTTTTTCGAGCAGGATCTGAAAGTGCGTTTCCGGCCTTCCTATTTTCCTTTCACCGAGCCCTCGGCGGAAGTGGACATGGAGTGCGTCATGTGCGGTGGCGAAGGCTGCCGGGTATGCAGCCACACGGGCTGGCTGGAGGTCCTGGGCTGCGGCATGATCCATCCAGAAGTGTTCCGCCACGTGGGCATAGACACGGAAAAATACACGGGTTATGCCTTTGGCATGGGGGTGGAGCGCCTGACCATGCTGCGCTATGGCGTCAATGACCTGCGCCTGTTCTTCGAAAACGACCTGCGCTTTCTGCGCCAGTTCGCCTAAGGAAGCTCTGATCGAATCCATGAACTCGCATCTTGCACGCCTCCGGCCCGATTACTGCGTTGAACTTCTTGCTAATAGCCTGCTGTTAGCAGCGAACTTCGCCTTGTACTCGAACCGGAGGAGCACAATCTGCTTCGTTCAGGATTCAATCAGAGCTTCCCTAACAGGCTGTTGAAAAACACCGTTTTTCGACAGCCTGTGTGTGGCACAAGGATGTGCCACCATTTTCGATGGCTGTAAGCCATTGAAAATGAAGGAAGCGGGAAACCGCGTTTTCCGCTTCCGTCGTTGAGAAAGTCCATGGAAGGACTTTTTCAACATCCTGCTAATCACTCAACTAGGGAAACAGCAACATGCAATTCAGTGAATCCTGGTTACGCGACTGGGTGAATCCCCAGGCAAACACCCAAGCGCTCGCCGATGCCCTGAGCATGGCCGGCCTGGAAGTGGACGGGGTGAGTCCCGCCGCCCCCGCATTCAGCGGCGTGGTAGTGGGCAAGGTGCTGGACTGCCAGCGCCATCCTGACGCGGACAAACTCTCGGTCTGCCAGGTGGACATCGGTGCCGAGGCGCCGGTGCAGATCGTCTGTGGCGCGAAGAATGTGGCGGCGGACATGAAAGTGCCCGTGGCCACCGTGGGCGCCGTGCTGCCTGGCGACTTCAAGATCAAGAAGGCCAGGCTGCGGGGCCAGGAATCCCGTGGCATGATCTGTTCTGCCGCCGAGCTGGGGCTGGCCGATGCGTCCGATGGCATCATGCCCCTGCCGCAGGATGCGCCCGTGGGCGAGGATTTTCGCGCCTATTTGCAGCTCGATGATCAGCTCATCGACGTGGATCTCACGCCTGATCGGGGCGACTGCCTGAGCATTGCCGGTATCGCCCGGGACGTGGGCGTGATCTATGCCACGGAAGTGAAGCACTGGGAGATCCAGGACATTCCCGCCAGCATAGAGGCGCGGCAGACCGTCAGCCTGGAAGCGCCGGAAGCCTGTCCCCGCTATCTGTGCCGTGTCGTGCGGGGCATAGACGCCCAGGCCGAAACACCCCTGTGGATGGTGGAAAGGCTGCGCCGCAGCGGCATCCGCTCCATCAGCCCGGTGGTGGACATCACCAACTATGTGATGATAGAGCTGGGCCAGCCCATGCATGGATTCGATCTGGACAAGCTGTCTGGCGGCATTCATGTGCGGCTGGCAAAGGCAGGTGAAAAGCTCATCCTGCTCGATGGCAGTGAGGTGGAGGTACAGCCGGACACCCTGCTCATTGCCGATGATGAAAAGCCCCTGGCCCTGGCGGGCATCATGGGCGGAGAAGCCTCCGGCGTCGTGGCAAGCACCCGCGATGTGCTACTGGAATCCGCGTTCTTCAGCCCCACGGCCATCATCGGCAAGGCCCGCGCCTACGGCCTGCACACGGATTCCTCGCACCGTTTCGAGCGGGGCGTGGACTGGCAGTTGCAAAAACGCGCCCTGGAACGCGCCACGGATCTGCTCCTGCATATTGCCGGCGGAGAGGCCGGCCCCGTGGTGGAGGCCGTGGCCGAGGATCAGCTTCCCGGCATCCCGGAGATTCATTTGCGCTGCCACCAGGTACCCCGCATCCTGGGAGTGGAGATCGACGATGCCACCATCAGTGACATTCTCCAGCGCCTGGGCATGAAAGTGGAAGCCGTGGAAGACGGCTGGCGGGTGCAGGCGCCCAGCTGGCGTTTCGATATCGCCATCGAAGCCGATCTGGTGGAAGAAATCGCCCGCATCTACGGCTACGCCAATATCCCGGAGAACCTGTCTTCCGCGCCGGTCAGCGTGCAGGGCATGCCGGAAGCCGCCCTGCACCTGGATCGCATCAAGGATCTGCTCGTGGATCGAGATTATCAGGAAGTGGTGACCTACAGCTTCATTTCTCCGGAACTGGCGGAAATGCTCACGCCGCAGGCCGGGCAGATACGTCTGGCCAATCCCATTTCCAAGGATATGTCGGTGATGCGCGCCAGTCTCTGGCCCGGCCTGCTGTCCACCCTGCAATACAACCTGGCCCGGCAGCAGGACAGGGTGCGTCTTTTCGAAACCGGGCAGATATTTCTGGCTGAAGGCGAAGACATCCGCCAGCCGGAAATGTTTGCCGGCCTGCTCTATGGTGAGAGGCTGCCGGAAAAATGGAGCAACAGCCCCGGGAAAGTGGACTATTATGACCTGAAGGGCGATGTGGAAGCCGTGCTGAACAGGGTGGATGATCCAGGCAGTTTCGAATTTCTGCCGGTAAAGGACAGCGCCCTGCACCCCGGTCAGGCGGCCGTCATCCGGCGTAAAGGAGAAGAGATCGGGCGCCTGGGCATGCTGCATCCGGCCCTGCAGTCAAAAATGGATATTCCCGGCAACGTGTTTTTGTTCCAGATCCAACTGCAAGGACTGGAGGAAGGACGGATTCCCGCCTATGCGCCGGTTTCGCGTTATCCGGCCATCCGGCGGGATTTGGCTGTGCTGGTGGATGCTGAGCTTACCTGGGCGGAGGTGGAGAAGGTCGCCAGAAACGCAGCGCCGAAAATTGTGCGGGACATCCGTATATTTGATGTCTATACTGGAACCAATATAGACTCCGGTCTAAAAAGTCTTGCTTTAAGCTTGATTTTACAGGATTATTCTCACACTCTTACTGATGAAGAGACAGACCGGGCCGTGGAGGCCGTGCTGGAGGCACTGCGTACCGAACTGTCAGCCAAACTGCGGGATTGATAGCGTATGTCACTGACCAAGGCAAAAATGGCCGAAGCCCTGTTCGAAGAGCTGGGATTGAACAAACGTGAAGCCAAGGGGCTCGTTGAACTCTTTTTCGAGGAGATACGGGGTGCCCTGGAAAATGGTCAGCAGGTCAAACTGTCCGGATTTGGCAACTTCGATCTGCGTGAGAAGAACCCGCGTCCCGGAAGAAATCCCAAAACAGGTGAAGAAATTCTTGTAAGTGCAAGGCGGGTTGTCACTTTCCGTCCTGGACAGAAACTCAAAGCACGAGTGGAAACCTATGCTGGACCCGAACAGTAGCGCCGTAGAACTGCCCCCCATACCGGGTAAACGTTACTTCACCATTGGTGAAGTGAGCGAACTGTGCCAGGTCAAGCCCCATGTTCTGCGCTACTGGGAGCAGGAATTTCCCCAGCTCAAACCCGTCAAGCGCCGGGGCAACCGACGCTATTATCAGCGTCATGACGTGATCATGATTCGCCAGATTCGCAGCCTGCTGTACGAACAGGGATTCACCATTGGTGGTGCCCGGCAGAAGCTCGATGGCCAGGATGCCCAGGAAGACAAGAGCCAGAGCCATCAGATCATCCGCCAGCTTTTGGCGGAACTCGAAGAAGTGGTACAGATACTCAAATAGTTTACGCGGCAGAACCCGGATTACTGTTCAGAATCTTTCTTTTCCCAACCGACCCGCGCCTTCCAGAAAAACCAGGCGGCAAATGCCATCACCATGAAGCCTGATACGACAAAGATCAGGGCCACGGACCATAAATGGCCAAAAGATCCGATGAAGGCATCCTCCGGATTGTCCGCTTGGTAATAGACCCTCACCTTGTCCCCAGGCTGATAATGATCGGCCCGGCTGGTGACAGAAGATGTGAACTGTACTGTCTGCCCATCCCGGGTAGTGAACCTGACTTCGGGGAAATACATCAGAGAAGAGGACTTGCCCGCCTTGGTGGACATATAGGGTGCATTGCGTACCACGGTTCCTTCCGCGGCCAGAGAACTGTTCACCAGTTCCCTGGATGTCTGCCAATTTTGAAAGCCCTTGGCCATCAGCACCGCGCCGATGCACGCAAGGATGAAGGGTACGAGATAGCGGAAGATCCCCATTATCAATGTTCCCCTTGTGCTTTGTTATGGACGAACTCCAGGGCTTTGTCCACCACGTCTTCCGCATACAGATCCCGGAAGAAATGGTCGGCGCCTTCCACGATGACGGTTTCAAGATTCGCTGGTCGTTGGGGAAGCTCATCCAGCTTTTTCTTCAGCCCCCGAACCACTTTGTCTTCGGTTCCCACGAACAGCAGCACCGGCAGTTTGATTTTGGAGAGCAGATAGGGGGTATCCAGACGTTTATCAGGTCGATAGTAACTGACAAAGGCCTCGGCGCTGACAGTGCTGTCCTTGCAATAAATGAAGTCCACATGTTCAAGCATTTCTCCCCCCTTTCCGGCTTTGACCAGGGAAAGCGCTTTGTCGAGGACAGGCTGCAGGGGTTTTCCATAGCGCTTTTCATAGTCTTTTGCCGCGTACTCCGCAGACCAGACCTGTGGGGCCAGAAGAATCACCCCGGACACGCTGCTGTCAGCCTGCTCAGCCGCATACCAGGCCGTTTGATTGCCACCGCGTGAATGACCAAGCAATACGATGTTCTTTACGTCTTCATACTTGAGCCATTCCACCCAGGCGCCAATCTCCTTGATGGCATCCGTGTGCTTGTGGGTGTGAGGCGTCGGGCAGTGATACATGCTGCTGGGACGGTTGTTCAGGCCCAGGCTCAAATTGATGGCGAGGCTGCTGATCCCGTTTTCAGCAAACAGATCCTGCAGGGTGCTGATGATTTCCATGCGGTTGTGGGCGAGGGTGCCATGGGTGATGAGAACCACGGGCCCTTTGGGCCAGTTGCCGCTTTTTTCGAGATTTGCCCGCAGCTGTGTGCCGTTGTAGCGGAAACCCACCTCTTCAGCTTGGAGGGTGCTCAGAAGGAGTGCGAAAAGAATTGCCAGTAAGCGCATTGTTTTAGTCCTGATTGCAGGCATTCATGACCAGTCGTTTCAAGTGTTCCGTATTATCGCAGGTTTCCGGCGGTTTGGTGTTGACGACCGTGTCGGCATACGCCATTGGCCGCCTTGAGGTATCATTCAGGAAACCTGCAGGGCCCCGTCATCTAAGTTCCGGCCGGGGTGCTGTCTGCTCGGAAAACCTCGGAGGCATGGGTGAGCTGGACCGAAAATCCTGTGGATTTTCGCAGCCAGTGAACGCCTCGCCAAGGATGGCGAAGCCGTAAAGCCGACGCGGAGCTTCGATGTGCATGGATGCACGAGTGCCGCGATGGCAGGATGCCAAGGAGCAGCCATGGATGTATTTGCAGCGTTTTTCCGAGCAGACACCACCCCAGCTTCACCAATAACTTAGACGCTTAGATGACGTGGTCCTGAGGGAACCTGTCGATTACTGGATATATTGTGGATTATCATGCCGAAAGAAAACGTCAAGAAACTGCGGTTTTTGGGCTTGATGGGGCTGCTGATATCTCTGAATGCCTCTTCAATGGCGGAGACGGCGGTTGAAGTGGGCCAAAATACCGGGCTGAAAACCTGGAAGTGGACGCATCAGGGGATTTCCCTGCGTCTGGTGCAGCGCCTGCCTGACCAGACCCGGGCTTATTTCCTGGCCAAAGGCTTTCCACGGAATGTTGCTGATATGCTGGCCACTTCCTGTTTTTTTGGTTCCATGTTCCGCAATGACGGCAGCTTGCCCATGGATTTTGATCTGCGCCAGTGGAAAGTGGTGCACAATGGCAGGGAGACTGGCCTTAAAGTCCGTGAGATATGGAAGCAGAAATTTCAGGGACGAAAGGATATTCCCAGGTCGGCTCGCATCGCTCTGAACTGGTCACTCATGCCCACGGTTCAGCATTTCGAACCGGGCGACTACAATTGGGGTATGACAGTCTATGGTCTGCCGCCGGGTGAGACTTTCGATCTTCACCTCAAGATCGTACTGGACGGCAAGCCATTGGAAACTGTGATTCCCGGACTGCAGTGCGCACCGGAAGTCGTGGAGAAACCCGCACCATGAAAAAGATGTTCTGGATATTGTTGTCGTTCCTGTTGCTGCAGGGACAGGTCGGCGCCACCGGCAAGGGGCTCACCCTGCTTGAGGACAAGCCGCCAGCGCCTGATTTCAATCTCAAGGATGTGGATGGAAACAGTTACCGCTTCAGTGACTTGAAAGGCAGGGTGGTCATCGTCAATTTTTGGGCCACCTGGTGTCCTCCCTGCCGCGCGGAAATGCCCTCCATGCAACGCGCCTGGGAACAGCTCAGGGAGGAAGGCGTCATGATGCTGGCGGTCGATGTGGGCGAAGACGAGGATGCCATTTTTGAGTTTACCGCCAGCTATCCCGTGGAATTCCCCATACTGATGGACACGGAAGCCAGCGTCAGTGAAGCCTGGGAAGTGAGAGGGCTGCCTACGACCTTTGTCGTGGATCAGTGGGGCCGCAAGGTGTATCGTGCTGTGGGTGGCCGGGAATGGGATGCACCTGAATTGCTGAAGACCATACGGGAACTCAAGGAGGTGCCTTGAATCCGGAACTTGTTCCCCCATCTTTATTTCAATGATGTTTACGTCGTTGACGATCAAACCCGGAGCCAGGAGTAGCACAATGAAAGATCTGCCAGACCCCAAAGACCCAGTGGAACTGATGGGTCAAGCCTATGAACGCCTGCTGGAATCTGCCATCGATGAGGCCCAGCAACTGGAAGACAAGACAGGGCCGGGGCTGCACAAGCTCATCGACAAGGCGCGACAGAAACTCTCCGACATGGGAGAGCTTACTGCCGAAGAGATCGACCAGATTTCCGAATATCTCAAACGTGACCTTCGGGATGCCGCACACTATGTGGTGGAAACCGGAGAGGATATCAAAACCTGGTTGGGTTTCGATCTGTCTCTGATTGCCGACCGGTTGCGCGAGCTGTTCATCCAGGCGGCGGATCAGACCACCATAGAGCTGCAGCAACTGCAGGAACAGGCGGAAGCGGCCGGCTATCATACGGGAGAGATCACGGGCCCCGGCACACTGGTGTGTGATGGTTGCGGCGAGGAACTGCATTTCTACAAGCCGGGACGCATCCCGCCCTGTCCCAAATGCCATGGCACTTCTTTTCACCGCAAGTGGGACTAACTTTCATGAGGGCTGGCAGCGTCACACCCTAGATCATGGCAATTCCCTCTCCCCCTCGGGGGAGACGACTGCATGGATGCAGGAGGTACGACTCCAAGGACGGGGGAGGTAGAGCGACGCAGGATGCCAAAGCCGAGAGCAACGCATGGAGCAGTTGCCGAGGGCTAGGGTGAGGGGGGACGGACGGGAAATGCTCACCCCTTCCCCAACCCTCCACCGCGCGCGGGGGAGGGAGTTATCGGCGTATTTCCACATTAGCCAATCAAGTCGAACCACAAAGGCAGAGTGAACAAACTCAGGGCCGTGGTCAGGGTGACTGCGGCCGCATAGAGTCCCGTGTCCAGCTTGTATTGATCACAGAGTACGATGCCCAGCACCATGCTAGGCATTGCTGCTTCCAGGACGACCCCTGTCAGTACCTCCTGCTCCAGGCCGAACCAGCGGGCCAGCCCCCAGACCAGCAAGGGCGCAACCAAGAGCTGCAGGGCAAGCACAGGCAACAGTGCCGGCAGCTGCCTGGGATGCCATGTGTCCCAGCGCAGGCTCAAACCCAGGGAGAACAGCATCAGGGGCACGACACCGGAAGCCAGCATTCCCAGCCACTGATCCAGCCAGGATGAAATGGGCATGCCGACGCTGTTGAAGACCACTGCCGCAGTTGCCGCCCACAAGGGGGGAACCTTGAACAGGGCCGTCAGCACTGATCCGCTGTTGCAGTCGCTGCCATGGTCACGGGCCATCAGTATGCCGATGGTCAGAAGCAACGGGGTACAGGCGAACAGATCATATTGAATAGCAATATTGGCGCCGGTTTCACCCAGGATGTTTTCCAGAACCGGCAATCCCATGTAGGTCGCGTTTGGGAATGAAGCGGCGAGAACGACCGCGCCGGTAACGGCGTTGGAATGGCGGCAGGAGTTGCAGGCCAGGCTGCTCAAGGCCATGGACGAGAGCACCCCTGCTGCTGCAAGGGCGGAGATCAACACTGACGTCATCCCCAGAGGGGCAGTCCAGAGAACCTTCAGTACCAGAGCAGGCAACAACAGGTAATAGACAACAGAAGTCAATACCCTGCGCGTGGTATCGGCATCCAGGGCGCCGGGTTTCAGAAAGCGCCAGACGACTCCGCACAGGATGAGAGCGGCCATTTGCAGGATTACGGCGTGCATGGGCAGGGTGTCTCTGAACGAACGCCAGGGGGTGAAACATCTTCCGATGAGCTTGATGACGGGCATTGTCAATCATGGCGCCAAATTCTTCAAGAAGTGCCCGAAGGATTTCAGAATCCCATCGTCTAAATCTGGGCTATTTTACCGTCACCGTGATTTTTTGAGAGAACAGTGGCGGGTCCGTGGGTTCATGGCTCTCGTCGCCGAGCAGCAGTTGCAGGGTATGCCTGCCGGGAGGAAGTTTCAGTTCTGCCTGTGTCTCTCCCTTGTCGAAGTGCAGGCAGTGACTGTTACGGGGAAGGGGCTCGTCCAGATCGGGTGTTCCAGGGTAATCCACCAGCAGGTGGTGGTGCCCTGCCGTATGTCGACGCTTGTCTTTGGTCCCCGCGGGTACGATGCCGTAACCCTCGATACCGAATTGCACGGTAAAGGGACTACTGACAGTGTCACCATCTTTCAGGTTCTTGAAGTACACCCGGGCATCTTCCCCGGGACTGTGCGCCTGGGCGGCGCCTGCGGCTGAGAACAGCAGCGCTATGGCAAGGATTCTTGGCCTGTTCATGGGTTCTTACTCCAAAAAAAGGGCTCCGAAGAGCCCAGGGTCTTGTCAGAAGGAAATCATTTCTTTTTCTGCAGCTCCACCAGCTCTTTGAGCAGGGCCTCGATGTTGGCCAGCCGCTGCTCCATGGTCGCCATGTGCTTCTGCATCATGGCCTGTTTCTGCTGCATCATCTCCGGGCTCATCATGCCGCCCATGTTGCCGTGCATCATGGGCATCTTGTCCTGGTTCATTGGCATGTTGCCCTTGGCATCATGGTTCATGTCCGCCAGTGCGGGAAGGGAAATGACGGTGGTCAGTACGCCGATGGCGATGAGGTTTTGCTTTATCATATCTTGGGTTTCCTGTTGATGGTTGGGATGGTTGCCGGCTCTTGGGAAGCCGGCTGAATAGGGTCAGTTGTTGATGCCGTAGCCTTCTGGATCCTGCTCATGCAGCGCTTCTTTGCCGGTAGGCATTTCGGGTTTGGCATTGGGGTCAGGGGTCACGTCTTCGGGGTTTTCCAGGTGGCTGGCATAGAGATCGCCTTCACCCTTCTGTCCTTCCGTGCCGGAAGGCGCGGGTTTGCTGTGATCCGTGAGTGCAGAGCCGTACATGTCTGCATTGCCGCCAAAGTGCTCATCGTGTGCCCAGGCAGTGCTGGCTGAGCCGACAATGGCAATGGCTGCAAAGGTGATGATTTTTTTCATGGTATATCTCCTGTTAGCGTTTCAGTAATGTGGCCGTTCTTGTGTTGAGCGGTTACCGGGTATCTTGCAGATACCGTGCCAACTGGAGGATATTGATGAAAAGTGTTGTTAAGGCAGTAGGTTAGTGTGCTGGTGGGAAAATCAGGCAACAGATATTGCAACAACCTGGAATAACGGTTCGTTCAAATTGTCTATGAATCGTCGAAACCGTATTTCTTGATGCGGCGTTCCAGGGCCGGGCGGGATATACCCAGGATTTCGCAGGTCTTTCCCTTGTGCCAGCGCGTATGCGTCAGGATGCTGCGCACATGCCTTTTCTCCAGTTCGTCCAGGCTGATGAGTTCTGTTTCCTGTTTTGCCTGCTCATGCTTTCCAGTTGCAGGAGATCGGGAAGCATTGTTCAGGCCAAGAAGATCCGGGGTGATGGTGTCGTCACGGCACAATACCGCCGCCCGGGTAAGTATGTTTTCCAGCTCCCGGACATTGCCAGGCCAGTTGTAGGACTGCATGAGGGTCCAGGCGTTTTCGGAAATGTTCTTGACGCGCGTATGCAGGCGCTGGTTGATCTTTTGCAGCAGATGTTCGGTGAGGAGGGGCAGGTCTTCCATGCGTTCGCGCAGGGGCGGCAGGATGATGTTGACCACGTTCAGCCGGTAGTACAGATCCTCCCGGAATCTGCCTTCCTTCACCATGGCTTTCAGATTCCTGTTGGTCGCGGCAATGATGCGCGCCGAGGTATGCAGGGTTTCGCTTCCGCCGACTCGTTCATAAGTGCCTTCCTGGAGTACGCGCAGCAGCTTGGCCTGCAGGTTCAGGGGCAGTTCACCCAGTTCGTCGAGAAACAGGGTGCCTTCCGCGGCAAGTTCGAATTTCCCGGGCTTGCGCCGGTCGGCGCCGGTGAAACTGCCTTTTTCATGGCCAAAAAGTTCGCTTTCAAGAAGATTTTCCACGATGGCGGAACAGTTGACGGCCAGGAATACGCCCTTGCGTTCCGAATGATGATGTATGGCTCTGGCCACGACTTCCTTGCCTGTGCCGCTCTCCCCTGTAATGAGTACGCTGGCCTGGCTGTCAGCCACGCTGCCGATGGTTTTCAGCAGTCTCGTGATTCCCGGGCTTCTGCCGACGATCTGATTCATGTCCACATTCTCGTTCACGGACATGTGGATGGCCTTTACCTTGCGTGACAGGCGATGGCTGCGCAGGGCGTTGTTCAGGGTGGTGTCCAGTTCCAGTTCATCCATGGGCTTGCGCACGAAATCATAGGCGCCCGCCTTCATGGCCTCGATCACCAGGGCATTGTCGGATATGCCGGTTACCATGATTACCGGCGGCGCGTCCGGCTCGGCCTTGATCGCTTTCAGCAGGTCCAGGCCATAGCCGTCGGGAAGTTGCTGGTCCAGAAGGATGGCGTCTGGCGTGGACCGGGCGAGAAGGTCGCGCGCCTGGTCGAGGCTGAACGCGGCCTTTACCAAATGTCCGAGATCTTCCAGGTGCATGGTCAGCAATTGGGAGAAAACCTCATCGTCTTCCACTACCAGTATGTTTGCCATGGGGATGGTTGCTCCGTGGAAATGCTATAGTCGATACCGTTATCTTCCTGTATCGAGTTTACTCAAGTTGAGCTGGAATCGTCTCATTCGACAGCAGAAACCTCTCACGGTTTCCCTGATCAGTTTTCTGCTCATGCTGGTGATCGTGGTCATCATCGGCCTGGTGGGTGGCCGGCATATCATTGGCTATCTGCAGGAGCGCCTGGTGGAACACGGTATCGATCACAACGAGGAAGTGATTCAGGGGATACGGCCCCTGCTGGAACGTGGCCTGGAAGATGGGGTCCAACCGGATGCCGTGGTTGCCGATTTCCAGCGTTTCATCGTTCATGCCAAGCCATTCGGCGTGCGGCTCTTTCTGATCGATCTTTCCCGGGACATGGTCATCGCCGACAGCCTGAAAACCAGCCGGCTTCCATATCCCGTAAAGGCGCTGGTGGAAACGCCCCTGCGCCATTTCGATGGCAGCCTCATTTCTGACGTCAGAGAATGGGATGGTACCGCTTGGCGAAAGACGGCTGCTGGCGCTATCGAACTTCTTACCCTGCATCCTCTGAACCTGTCCGGTTCCGCACCCCGCCACTGGGCCCTGGGGGTGAGCAGTGATCTTTCCGAGTTGCTGGTCTTCATGGATGAACTGCATCTGCATCTGGATGTGGTATTGCTGCTGACCTACGGGTTCATCGGCCTGCTCGGATTTCTCACCTTGCGCTGGGTCGGGCGGCGTTACGAGTCCGGACTGGAGCAGCAGGTGGCCGCCCGTACCCGGGAACTCGAAGCCGCCCATGAACGGCTGCTTGAACAGGCGCGCCTGGCCACCCTGGGGCAGACGGCGTCCATTCTCGCCCATGAAATGCGCAATCCTCTGGCGTCCATCAAGCTGGCCCTGTCTGGCGTGAGCCGCAGTGACAGTCTGTCGGAGCGGGAAAGACAGCGACTGGCTCTGGTGCTGGGCGAGGTGGATCGCCTGGAACAGATGCTGTCGGAAAACCTGGAATACGTTCAGCCCGTGGTCAGGGGCGAACAGTCGGTGTCCCTGGATGAATTGCTGGACAGGGTGCTGGAACTGGAACAGCCTCTGATTCAGGATGCCTCCCTGAGCCTGTCCCGCCAGCGTTGTGAAGATTGTCCCGGATTACGCCTGGACAGGCGCAAGATGCAGCAGGTGCTGCTCAACCTGTTGAAGAATGCCAGGGAGGCCAGTCCTCCGGGCGCGTCCATCGGTATCGTCCTGGAAAGGCAGGAAAACAATCTGGTGTTGACCATCAGCAACCAAGGCGAACCCCTGGACTCCGCAATCCGGGAGCAGGCTTTCGACCTGTTTTTCACCACCAAGGCCCGGGGAACCGGCCTGGGACTGGCGCTGGTCAAGCGCGTGGTGCAAGAGCATGGGGGCAGGGTGAACCTGTTCGAAGACGGGGAGGGACGCATCAATGTCCGCCTGATGCTGCCTCTGGAAGCGTGATGGAAAGAATATTTGCTGTTCCGGCTTTCCTTGAACTCCGCCGGTCAGCTCCGTATCATTCGCCCATGCGCAAGGGTATCCAACAATCACTGGCCGTCGTACTCATGCTGGCTCTCATGGTGTCGGGGCTGCAGGCCGTTGGCGCCATGCTGCCGGGCAATGGCCCGGACATGGATGGCGTGCTCACGCAGACGAACATGCAGAACGTCGATCATCAGTGCGGGGACTGTACTCCCCAGGACTGTTGTGCCTCCGGGATCTGCCAGATGAGTTCCCACTGTCTGTCTTTCCTGGCCCTGCCTGCCACAGCCGGATATTCCCTTTCTCACGGAAAGCCTCTCACATTGGCTTGGACTCTGACGCCGCCCCTGGCGTCCACATTGATCTTCAACATCTATCGCCCACCCTGGGCCTGATTCCCACCGCCTCATCCGGGGAAGTTTGCACGAATTCCTGAAGCCGTCGCATTGAACGATGCCAAGAGAGGTGTTCCTCTCGGCGTCCCAGGCAATAACCAGTGCCGAACTCATCCTGGACCTCACCCACAGGGGTTTCACGGTTCCCGTAGCGGCCAGCTGCCGACTTCATGCCCGGAAACCCTGTGCGGAAGAAGATTGTTGAACCAGCATCCATATTCGATTCGAGAGGTAATCTCTGTCATGAACCAGAAAATCATTCCTGTCCTGTCCTTTGTTACGATACTGGGACTGTCCGCCTGCAGTGAGCAGGACAAGGCCAATAACAACCAGGCCAAGACCCCCCAGGGGCCTGTTGCCGCCATTCACAAATCCATGCAGCCTGTTGCGCCGGTGAAACGCTGGTACAGCGAAGCCCAGGTAGCCCGGGGCAAGGTCCTGTTTCAGCAGAACTGCGCGAAATGCCACAAGCCTGATGCGTCAGGTGATCCCAACTGGAAACAGGTGAATGCTGAAGGGAAGCTGCCGCCACCGCCTCTGAACGGAACCGCCCACGCCTGGCATCACCCCTTGCCGTTGCTGCAACAGATCGTGCGCCGTGGCGGTATTCCCATGGGAGGGAGCATGCCGGCCTTTGCTGACAAGCTGAGCGCCGAGCAGATCAATGACATCCTGGCCTGGGTGCAATCCCATTGGCCGGATGCCATCTATGCCAAGTGGGCGCAGATGACAGCGCAAGCTGCCCGTAAAACGGGCTAACAGGATGTTGAAAAAGTCCTTCCATGGACTTTTTCAACTACGGAAGCGGAAAACGCGGTTTTCCGCTTCCTTCATTTTCAATGGCTTACCGCCATCGAAAATGATGGCACATCCTTGTGCCACACACAGGCTGTCGAAAAACTGTGTTTTTCAACGGCCTGCTAATGCTCATAGAAGAGAAAAATATGTATTACTTTTCCACCCGCGTACAAGGTGATTTCACCGAAATAGAAAACCAGGTCATTGACGCCCTGAAAACCGAGGGTTTTGGCGTGCTTACGGAAATCGACATCAAAAAGACCCTCAAGGCCAAGCTGGACGTGGACTATCGTCCCTACCGGATTCCGGGGGCCTGTAACCCGCCCCTGGCCAACCAGGCCCTGCAGGCAGAGCCTGACATCGGACTGCTTCTGCCTTGCAACGTGGTGGTGCGCGAGGAAGAAGATGGCAGCATCACCGTATCCTTCATGGATCCGGCGGCGATCCTGACCCTGGTGAACCGTGCGGAGATCGCGCAGCTGGCCGGCCAAGTGAAAGCAAAGCTGGAGCGGGTAAGGGAAAGTCTTGGCGGCAGCTGAAGCCATGTACCCGGCCACAGGACAGCGCAGTTGTCACGATGCCAGGGGATTGCGGATTCCCTGTCCGGGCAGTGGTCAGGACGGGGAGTTTCGCAGGGGTGTTTCCTGGCCGTCTCCACGGTTTGATGTTGCGGGAGATATGGTTGAGGACAGGCTCACTGGACTCGTGTGGCCGAGAAACGCCCTGTTGGCAGGGTTCCCGCTGGACTGGAATGAAGCCCTGGCGTTCATACGGGATCTGAACCGGCAGGCTCTATACGGACAACGAGACTGGCGAATGCCCAACCGCCGTGAGCTGCGCAGCCTCATGAGCTATCAGACCCGCCTGCCAGCATTGCCCGAGGAACACCCCTTCGAGAATGTTTTTTCCGGCTGGTACTGGTCCAGTACCACGGCGGCCATCGCGCCGGCGCATGCCTGGTGCGTTCACATGGAAGGCGCCAGGATGTTCTATGGCGGCAAGGATCAGTACTACATGGTCTGGCCGGTCAGGGGGGAGGGCAATGGTTTGCTGGCGACCACCGGGCAGACTGACTGCCACGATGCCCAGGGACAAGTGATGGCTTGCCGGTCCACGGGGCAGGACGGGGAGCTGCGTATGGGACGCCCCTGGCCCAGTCCGCGTTTTGTTGTCGGCGAGGAAGTGGTGCTGGACCGGCTTTCGGGGCTCTGCTGGTCTGTGGTGGCCAGTCTGACGGCTCAAAGGGTCGATTGGGAAGAGGCGCTGGCGGCGGTTCGCCATCTCTGCGAGGCTCAACCGGAGCGGGGCTGGCGATTGCCGAATATCAACGAACTGGAAACCCTGGTGGACTGTAGTCAGGCATCACCCGCTCTGCCTGAAAACGCGTCATTCCGTGAGGTGCAGGCGGGTTACTGGTCATCCACCACCAGCATGTTCGAGCCCGACTGGGCCTGGGCGCTCTACCTGGACAAAGGCGCTCTGGGTGTCGGGCAGAAGAGTGGCAGACATTTTCACGTTTGGACGGTGCGGGATCCGTTGGAGAAGGAGTTTTCCTGGTAGCAATCTGAAAGTCATGTGGATTTTGCTCCTGGGGCATCAGGGCAACGGGCCATGAAATCGGTGAGCAGCTGCCCGTGCCGGGTTATGGCTCCGATGGAGTTGTGTCCGGCATTTTCCAGCAATACCAGCTGAACCTGATTTTCGCTGCGGTTCTGGTAAATCTGCTCGGCATCCCTGAAAGGGATGGTGCGGTCCCGTTTGCCATGCACGAGCAGTACCGGAACGTGGATGTCGTGAATGGTGTGGCAGGGAGCGATGGCATCCAGGGAAAAGCCAATGACCCGCTCCACATAGCGCAGCACCAGCCATCCAACGGGGATATAGGGAATGTGATGGGACCGCATCTGCCTGCACATGAGTTCCGCCGGATGGCAGAAACTGGCGATGCTGACAATCCCCGCCAGATCGTCTCGCCGGGATGCCACCAGCAGACAGGCCGCTGCGCCTACGGAATGTCCCAAAAGGAATATCCTGCCCAAATCCACATGTCCTTGTGCTTTGGCCCAGGCAAGGCTGTGCTCGATATCTTCGGCAAAACGTGGCATGGAGGAATAGTTGTCGGTGTCGCTGTTGCCGTGGTTGCGGGCGTTGACAAGCAGAGCCTGGTAACCAGCGGCATGCAGGAGAGAAGCGAATGGGAGCATTTGTTCTGCGCTGCCTCCCCATCCGTGCATGACCAAAACCAGGGGATGTCTTGTGTCGGGCTTGTCCGGGCCGACCAACCATGCAGCCAGTTTCTTTCCGTTGGCGCTGGGAATGAGGCATGAACGGTACGGAAGCTCCAGATCTGCTGGAGTAACTGTTGGGCTTCTACGCCTGCCGGGAATACGGTAGGCGCGACGCACCAGCCAGGGAATCAGGATGATGCCGGACAGAAGGAGCAGGGCAACAACCATCAGGATGTTCATAGGCATGAACCTTCAAGAAAATTATCGTTTCGTCAAACAGGCAGCAGATTCACTCACTATGCTATCTCATAGGATGATAGTCCATGGGATTGATAAATAACGAGAAACCAATGTTACATCGCCATGGCATGGAAACTGCTACAACTCTTCTGGGGGTGGCCGCCGGTGTTTTGTATCCCTTCTTCGGCCTGCTGCTGTCTCCCATCATCGCGGCAGCGGCCATGAGCTTCAGCTCGGTATCTATTATTGCCGATGCCCTGCGTCTGAAACGGGCTAAGCTATAAAGGTAGTTGTTGCCCGAAAGCAAAGAGGTGAGATATGAAAAAGAAACACGTACCTGATACAGGGGACAGCTGGACAGTCCGCCGAAATCTTCGTCTGGCGACACCTGCTTCTCCAGACGAAACCGCATGGATCAGAAAAGCCCTGGGTTCCCTGGAAGGTTTGCTTGGGTTCAACATCGAAGAGGGCAGCGACATGCTGGAGGTCACTTACAACGTCGTCAAGATGGATTACCAGGTGCTGGGAAAAAACCTGGAGACGTTGGGTTGTCCTCTGGCTTCCACGGGGTGGAGTCGGATAAAAGGCTGGCTATACCAGTTTTCGGATACCAATGCCCGGGACAACGCCAAGGCCCCGCCGCCTCCCTGTTGTAACAAGCCACCCCGTTGAAATTCTTGCTTCTGAAATCGGTTGATAACGCAAACAGGAACCATTATCATTTACATCAAACATGAAATGGTATGGGTCAAATCGATGAAGAAGTTGTTTTCCGTGATACTCCTCTGGGGCTCGATGGCCTCTGTTCTGTTTGCCGCATCGCCATTGCAGCGCCTGCAACAGTTGGTGGATTACGTTGGCGTTGACTACCCGGGCGCTGTAGTCGATGGGAAAGTACGGAATCCGGTTGAATACGAGGAAATGCTGGATTTCGTGGGCACGGCGCTCAGCTTGTCGAAGGAGCTGCCCGCCTCCGGACAGCGGGAAGCTGTGGTGAATAGCGCTGTCGAGTTACAGCAGGCGGTCATGCGCAAAGCCGATGCGTCCCAGGTGACCGCTATTACCGGAAAAATGCGAAAAATGCTGCTTGATGGCTTTACGCTGCCGGTGCTGCCGGGCCGGGTTCCCGACCTGGAGCGTGCTGCCAGCCTCTATGCCAGCGAGTGTGTCAGCTGTCATGGCCCAATGGGTGCCGGAGATGGCCCGGCGGCGGCTGGTATGGAGCCACCCCCCGTGGATTTCACGGATCCGGAACGCTATCGTCAACGCACCTTGCAGGGCCTGTACAGCACCATCAGCCATGGCGTGGAAGGCACTGCCATGCGGGCTTATGATGATCTTGCTGACAATGACCGCTGGGCGCTGGCTTTCTATACCGGACAAATGGCTCCGGATGCCCGGATCAGGGAGAGGGGCAAGGCGCTCCTGGCTGGCAATACAGGGGAGTTGGCCCTTGGCAAGCTGGATCTCACGACACTGACGCCCGCCGAGGTCGGGAAGAAGCTTGGCCCGGATGGGGAAGCCATGGTGGCCTGGCTGAGAGCGCATCCGGATATCCTCTTTTCCCGCCAGCAGGGCGCCGGCGTGGCCTTTGCCGTGGACACGCTGGCCCGGAGTCTGCAGGTCTATGAGCAAGGGGATGTAAAAGAGGCGCATGATCTGGCGGTTACCGCCTATCTGGAAGGTTTCGAGATGGTGGAAAACAGCCTGGATGCCATCGATCATTCCCTGCGGCTGAAAATCGAAGAAGGCATGACCCGCTACCGGGAACTCATCAAGATCCGCGCGCCCCTGAGCGATCTGGAAACCCAGGCAAGGAATCTTCAGTCCTGGTTGTCCGAGGCCAAGGAGAAACTAGGTTCCACCCAGCTTTCTGCTTCCACCGCATTTGCCAGTGCCCTGATGATTCTGCTGCGAGAGGGCCTGGAGGCCATTCTGGTCATAGCGGCCCTGGCGGCTTTCCTCATCAAGACGGATCGGCGAGAAGGCCTGCGCTATCTCCATGTGGGAACGGGGAGTGCCATGATCCTTGGGGTGGCTACCTGGTACGCATCCACCTATCTGGTACAGATTGGCGGCGCCGGGCGGGAACTGACGGAGGGCTTTGCCGCGTTGTTCGCGGCCGCCATGCTGTTTTATCTGGGATTCTGGCTGCACAGCAAGACCAGCGCAGCGCAGTGGAAAGCCTTTATCCAGGGCAGTATCAAGAAAGCGCTGGGCAAGGGCACCTTGTGGGGGCTGAGCGGACTGGCCTTCATTGCCGTCTATCGGGAGATCTTCGAAACCGTGCTTTTCTATCAGGCCCTGTGGCTGCAAACCGGACAGGAAGGGCAGAGCATGATCATCAGCGGCCTGCTGGCGGCTTCCGCCATTCTGGTGTTGCTGGCCTGGTTGATTCTTCGTTACAGCACGCGGCTCCCCCTGCGGCAGTTCTTCTCGGTCACCAGCCTGTTCATGTTCGTGCTGGCGATCGTTTTTGCTGGCAAAGGCGTGGCTGCCCTGCAGGAAGCCGGCAAACTGCCATCCAGCCTCATCAGCTTTCCCCGCATTGATTTGCTGGGCATCTACCCCAGCCTGCAGGGCCTGGGGGTACAGCTCGGTCTGGTTCTGCTGGCGATACTTCTTCTCTGGAGCAGCAGTCGCCGCAATCGCGATTCATCCAGGCAAACCACAGGAGTTGAAACATGAATATGAAAACCGTGTTGGTCATCTGTGGCGCCTTGCTCTTGCTGGCTGCCCTGGGCCGGGCACAGATGGGCATGATGCGGGGCAGCGGGCCAGGCATGATGCGTGGTGGCATGATGAACATGTCCATGCGACGCCATCATTATGTGATGCGCAATGGCCTGCCAGAAGAATATGTGGGTAAGCGCAACCCTCTGAGTCGCAACGCTGAAGACCTGGCCCTGGGAAAAACCCTGTACCAGTCCAACTGTGCTGCCTGCCATGGCGCGCAGGGACATGGAGACGGTCCCGCTGGAAAGAACCTGAATCCCCGGCCGGCCAATATCGCCCGCTTCGCGAAGATGCCCATGGCATCCGATCCTTACCTCTACTGGACCATCAGTGAGGGCGGCACGCCGGTGAAAAGCGCCATGCCGCCTTTCAAGAATGTTCTCAAGGAACAGGAGATTTGGCAGATCATTGCTTACCTGCGGCGGATGTGAGGAACTACCCGGGAGAGCTTGGCGCCACCATTCCTTGATGAAGGATCCCCGGTTCCTGCCGGGCCACGGGGTACTCCCGGCGGGAAGCACGTTAAGTTTGTTCGTGTAGCAGACGCAGTTTTCTGGTACATGAGACTTTCTTCTCGTCCTCGTCGCACCGAAGGGCAGTTGCAGGAACCAGCTAAAGGAACTCTCCGGAGGCAAAACTGCTTAGAAACTGTAGGGTGGCAAGTTGGATCCTCTACTATTCTATGTGTTACTGCCCTCTTTGGTGACAGGCTCAAGGCACTGGGGTATATTCAGATTCAGAAAACGAATCGTCCAAGAAAGATGACAGACAACGTCAAGATGTCCCCGTTCTCCCACAGTTTTACAGTGAATTTGCCAACAAGCGTGACTCGTCACCATCAACGGGTGCTGATCATATTGTTGATGGTTATGCCGACGTTGCTGGGAGGCTGCAGTCATGGCTTGAAAAATTTTTTTGGCGTAAAAGGCTTTGTAGAAAATAAGATAACCAAGCAAGGCATACCGGATGTGGAAGTGCGTGCGAATTGTGTAGTATATGCTGGCATAGAATCTACAAAGCTCAAAAAGAACGCTATCCGCATCACTGATAGTGATGGGTATTTCTATTTTTCTTTGAGTGATGTCAACTATTGCGATTATGTTTATTATCAGGCGAGCAAACCGGGTTATGTTGTAGTATATCAGCCATCGATGGGAAACAATTATCCCGTAAAACATGGGAGTACAATATTTTTTTCCATGATTCCGGAAAATGAGTTGTTAACATATTATTTGCAGATTATAAAGCCGATAGAAAAGCAATATTCCTTTACAGTGAAGGATGGAAAAGAAACCCCGGATTATGCGGGACAGTTTTTTGGAAACTTTGTCAGGTTTAAATGCGCTAAAAGGGTGGCGAAAACCCACCAAGATATAAATTTCATAAAAGAACATTATTGCCCCGTTTTATTAAAAGAACTGCCGATGTTTGAGCGCTCCCCATACAAGGAGCGTTGGGTAGATGTGGAGACGCCATGTCCATCTGTGATTTGGGCTAATATTCCGGAAAACAGATACTATGCTGACAAGACAGCCCATCCAGAGTCCAGCAATAAGATTGATGTGGATGAGCTAAAAGAATTTTGTAATAAGTAGGGGTTCTCGGTGTCTGTTTCAACTTCGGCAATTTCAGTTGGTGGGAGTCGCATGCTCACAAGTAATTGAATTTGCCTGACGCAACAATTGTCATGAACCAGAAAATCATTCCTGTCCTGTCCTTGTTGCAACAAACCACCGCGTTGATGGCGCTTGTCCAAGGACAGGTGGTCATTGCCCTATATTCATTCGTATAAAATACAGGAACTGAAACATGAATATGAAAACCATACTGGCAATCTTCGGCGCATTGATCATGCTGGCTGCCCTGGGCCGGGCACAGATGGGCATGATGCGGGGCAGCGGGCCAGGCATGATGCGTGGTGGCATGATGAACATGTCCATGCGACGCCATCATTATGTGATGCGCAATGGCCTGCCAGAAGAATATGTGGGTAAGCGCAACCCTCTGAGTCGCAACGCTGAAGACCTGGCCCTGGGAAAAACCCTGTACCAGTCCAACTGTGCTGCCTGCCATGGCGCGCAGGGACATGGAGACGGTCCCGCTGGAAAGAACCTGAATCCCCGGCCGGCCAATATCGCCCGCTTCGCGAAGATGCCCATGGCATCCGATCCTTACCTCTACTGGACCATCAGTGAGGGCGGCACGCCGGTGAAAAGCGCCATGCCGCCTTTCAAGAATGTTCTCAAAGAGCAGGAAATCTGGCAGATCATTGCTTACCTGCGGCGGATGTGATGGTCATCGGGGAGGCATGGGCCCTGTCCTTGTTCGTGCAGGAGACAGAGGTTTCTGATACAAGAAAGACTTTCTTCCTGTCCCCGGGGATCCCGCCGGCCATTCGTACATGGAGACGCATTTTTTCCACAATCACCAGCTGCACAGTTACAGGGCGGATCTTCTGGCCCTCTACCAGGCTGCGCTGGGGCGGGTGGCGGGTGACAAGGCCGTTTCCCGCTGGCTGAAAGCCCATGAACCCGCCCCCGTTCCCCAGGCCGTGGTGGCCATCGGCAAGGCGGCTTCCGCGATGATGTTTGGTGCCTGCGAGGTGCTGGGGAACAGGCTGGCGGCAGGGTTGGTGATCACACGGAAAGGCCATGCCGATCCGCGGCTGGTGGGGCAGGCGGCAATCGTTCAACTGGAAGCGGCACATCCCGTGCCTGATGCCAGCAGCCTGGCAGCCGGGGAGCAGCTGTTGCGTTTCATCGCCACCCAGCCTGGAGATCGCCCGATGCTCTTTCTGCTCTCTGGTGGAACTTCCAGTCTTGTCGAAGTCCTGCCGGAAGGCCGTTCTCTGAATGACCTGCAAGCCCTCAACCGCTGGCTGCTGGCCAGTGGGCTGGATATCTGTTCCATGAACCTGGTGCGCAGTCGGCTGTCCCGGATCAAGGGCGGACAGCTCGCGCATTTTCTGGGAGGCAGGGCTGCTCAGGCGCTGCTCATTTCTGACGTGCCTGGAGATGATCCTGCCTTTGTCGGTTCCGGTCTGTTGTATCCGCTGCCGGACGAAGCCCTGCTGCCGCCACTTCCCGTCAGCCTGAGTAATATCCTCGTCGAGCCCTGTTTCCTGGAGGATACGGGCATTCCGCACCACATTGTTGCCGCAAACGCCGATGCGGTGGATGCTGCCGTTGAAGCTGCCAGGGGGCTGGGGTATCAGACCACCGCCAGCTTTCCCTTTCTGCAAGGAGACGCGGCAGAGGAGGGAAGGGCATTCGGCCGGTACATGCGCCAGGCGCAGCCTGGCGTGTATGTCATGGGAGGAGAAACCACCGTGAACCTGCCGCCATCACCAGGGCGCGGCGGTCGGTGCCAGCATCTGGCCGTGGCTGCCGCGGGGGAGATCCGGGGCCGGAAAGATATCCTGATCCTCGCGGCGGGCACTGACGGCAGTGACGGCAACAGTAATGACGCCGGCGCTCTCGTCGATGGCGGAACCTGGCAGCGGGCTGCCGATGCAGGGCTGGATCCCGGCCATGCTTTGGCAGCCGCGGATAGTGGCAGTTTCCTGGAGGCCACAGGTGACCTGGTTCACACGGGGCCCACGGGCACCAATGTCATGGATCTCCTGATTGGTTTGCGGGTGCCTGATTCCAAAGCAGATTCCGGAAAAGTGTGACCCCGCTGGCGTTCTCCGGCTTTGCCGGGCAGTTCACGGCCCACAGCCTGAACTTCTGCTAGTTTCAATGCTCTTACTGCCATTTCTGTCCACACCGTCAATCACGGAGAGTACCATTCATGTTGTATCGAACGCTGTTGGGTCTTGCCGCCGGCCTGTTGTTTTCCGCTTCCGTTCTTGCGGCCGATTATCATGTTGGCCCGGGGCAGCCTCTGTCTGCCATTGCCCAGGTTCCCTGGGACAATCTGCAACCGGGAGATCATGTCTATATTCATTGGCGTTCCCAACCCTACAAGGAAAAATGGATCATCTCCGCCCGGGGAACGGCTTCCCGGCCCGTGATCATTTCCGGCGTTCCAGGAGGTTCCGGTGAGCTGCCTGTCATCGATGGCAGGGATGCGGTCACGCCGGCCAATGTGAACTTCTGGAATGAATCGCGGGGGGTGATCAAGTTCGGGGGTGACATGAACGCCGGTGAAGTGCCTCCCCGATACGTGATCCTGGAAAACCTGGATATCCGCTCCGGAAGACCGGCATATTCGTTCACCGGTGACAATGGTTCTGTCAGCAACTACAGCAGAAACGCGGCTTCCGTTTACGTCGAGGTGGGACAGCATCTCACCATCCGCAACTGTATCTTGCGGGATTCGGGCAACGGCCTGTTCATCAGCGCCTTCGATGGTGAAACCCGGGATATCCTGGTGGAGGGCAACCGCATCTATGACAATGGCATCGATGGTTCCATCTACCAGCACAATGCCTATACCTCCGCCATTGGCATGGTGTACCAGTACAATTATTTTGGCCCCCTGCGCAATGGCGCGGATGGCAACAACCTGAAAGACCGCTCCGCCGGGCTGGTGGTCCGCTACAACTGGATCGAATCCGGCAACCGCCAGCTGGATCTGGTGGATGCGGAGGACTCGGATGTCATCGTCAACGACCCTTCCTATGACAGAACCTACGTTTACGGAAACATTCTCATCGAACCCGATGGCGCCGGAAACAGCCAGATTCTTCACTATGGAGGAGACAGTGGAGATACGGCCATCTACCGCAAGGGTGTGCTGCATTTCTACAACAATACCGTGGTGTCCACCCGTTCGGGAAACACCACGCTGATGCGGCTTTCCACCAACGATGAACACGCGGATATCCGCAACAACATCTTCTATGCCACGGCGGGTGGAGATGCCCTGGCTCTGCTCGATGAAGACGGCATTGCCGATATCCGCAACAACTGGTTTTCCTCGGGCTGGGTGGACAGCCATGGTTATCTTTCCGGCCAGGTGAATGATCATGGCGGCAACATCGAGGGTGTCTCTCCCGGCTTCAAGGATGCGGCCGCGCAGGATTTCAGCCTGGTATCCACTTCGCCCGTCATCGACAAGGCGGGGCCTCTGGCTGCCGATGCCGCAGCCTATCCCGTAACCCTGCAGTATGTGAAACATGCCGCGGCCAATCCCCGTTCCCAGACCAGCCCGCCGGACATGGGGGCTTATGAATATTGTCCTGACCTGGAGTGTCAGCCGCTGTTTGCTGATGGATTTGAATGACCCGGCGCTGACTGCCGTTGGTGACGGCGCTGCATAGGAGGTGCCGCGCCTGTTACAATCTTTCCATGAAAGACAGTGTTCAGACCCGTGCTCTGCAGTGTTTGCTGGAAGCGGATCCCGATAGCAAGATGCATTGCGTAGAGGCACTGGCAAAGGATTGGAAAGCCGGCCGCCTGAGACTGGACTGGCCCCAGCCAATGGAGCAGCTGCTCGATGCGGGCCAGCCAGAGCGCCCGGTGCTGGTGTCTCCCCGGGATCTGCCCAGGCGCAGGCTTGGTAGCGTGGAGGGGCAGGCGGCCATGCTGCATGCCATTGCCCATATCGAATTCAATGCCATCAACCTGGCGCTGGACGCGGTGTGCCGCTACCGGGATCTGCCAGCGGATTATTACGGTGACTGGACCCGGGTCGCATCGGAAGAAGTCTATCACTTTGGGCTGGTGCGCCAGCGGCTTCGGGACCTGGGCTTCGATTACGGCGATTTTCCCGCCCACAACGGCCTGTGGGAGCTGGCGCGCAAGACGGCCCATGATCCCTTGGTGCGCATGGCCATGGTGCCCCGGGTCATGGAAGCCCGGGGCCTGGACGTCACGCCGGACATCATACGCAAGTTCGAAGGCATTGGCGATGAGCGGAGCGTGGATGTGCTGAAGATCATCCTGCGGGACGAAGTGGGGCATGTGGAAGCGGGGTCACGCTGGTTCCATTTCCTCTGTGACCAGCGGGGGCTGGACAGTGAAGCGACTTATTTTTCTCTCATAGACCAGTATCTGGCGGGCCATGTCAGTTGTCCTTTGCACAAGGAAGCGAGAAAGGCTGCCGGTTTCTCCGAAAGCGAGTTGAATCACCTGGAGGCATTATGCGCTGGATAGTTTTGCTGCTTACCTGTTTTTCCCTGGCCGCCCGGGCAGGCGAGGCCGACCTGCTCGTGTACAAGGTTCAGGAGCCGGGGGTGGAAAACTATTTCAGCCGTATCCTGGTGACACCCACACGCCTGCGCATGGACGAGGGCAGCGATACGGGGGGATATACCATCTACGATCGCAAGACAGGCTTGATCTTCAACGTGGATACAGAGGAGGAAACAGTGATCGTGTTCGAGCCGCCATCACTGCAGCCCACACCTCCGGAATCCATGAAACTGGACATTCAGACCCAGGTGGAGAAGAAGGCCCCCCAGGTGGAGGGAAAGCAGCCTGTCAGCGTCAGGCTGCTGGCCAACGAAAAGGTCTGCCGGGAACTCCTGGTGATAGACAACGGCATGGCCGATGCCATAGCCGCCCTGCGGGAGCTGTACAAGGCACTGGCCAGAGTTCAGTATCCCACGGCTCACATGCCCGGCAACGACATGAGTGACTGCGAACTCAGCGAGTTCGTGTACGCGCCCCAGCGGGCCTGGGAACACGGGCTTCCCCTGTGGGATGTCATGGGGGAGAAGCGGCGTCTGCTGGTGGATTTCCGCCGTCACTATACCGTCCCGGAGGAAATGTTCCAGGTCCCGGAAAGCTACGAGCGTGTGGTTCCGCCTCCCTTGGAAGGCAACTGAGAGGAGTCGGTGTTGTTCCACATGGGCTCGTTAATTGCTGGTCACGCCCGGATAAGAATAAATCGTATTCGTAGGTCGGACTTCAGTCCGACAATGCTTGCTTGGGGCTACTGTTGTCGGGCTGAAGCCCGACCTACGATCATGGCGTAAGGATAGCCTGCCGCTCCAGTTTGCCTTTGTCGTCCATGGCCATGGCGAAACTCCCTTCTTTCTTCCAGTCCGCCAGCACCACCCGCCGCGCCGGGTGGCCATCCAGGGTGAATTCGTGAACGCCGGGTCGGTGGGTATGTCCGTGAATCATCCAATGGACATGGTGTCGGCGCATGGCTTCTTCCACGGCCTGCTGATTCACGTCGGTGATGTTTTCCGCTTTTGCCGCCTGGGCTTCACCGCTCATGCGGCGCATTTCGGCGGCTTTTTCCAAGCGTTCAGGGATGCTCATGGACATGACCTGAGTCCTGAATGCGGGGCTGCGTAACCGCTTGCGGGCTTGTTGATAGTCCGTGTCGTCGGTGCACAACTGGTCGCCATGGGTGAGCAGAACAGGGCCTGCCGGGGTCTGGAGCACGAATTCTTCCGGCAGCAGGGTAATGCCGGTTTCTTCGGCAAAGCTCTCGCCGAGCAGGAAGTCGCGGTTGCCATGCTGGATGAACACCGACCTGTGCCTGCTCAGGGCGGCAAGCTCGTCTTTCACCTGGCGGGCGAACGGCGATGGATCGTCGTCACCAATCCAGGCGTCGAACAGATCACCCAGGATATAGAGGGCATTGGCTTCCCGCGCGGCGCTCTGGAGAAAACGCCGGAACTGCGCATTCAGTTCCGGCGTTCGGGGGGAAAGGTGAAGATCGGAGATGAAAAGGCTGCGGCTCATCTTGCGTCAATGTTGTCCAACTTCCGGGTTGCTGGCCATTCGGGCCAGGGAACGTCGTAAACCCTTCCCTGGGGACTTGACGGTGGCGTCCCTGCCACCGACATCCCTGGCCCGAATGGCCACCAGCCCCAGAACCAATGCCCGACCGGACTCAATCGCTGATTTCAGCCTTCTCGATGATGACTGGCTCCACAGGCACATCGGAATGGCCGGCCTTGTTGCCGGTGGGCACCTTCTCGATTGCGTCCACCACGTCCGTGCCTTCCACCACCTTGCCGAACACGGCATAGCCCCAGCCGTCCTGACCGGGATAATCCAGGAAGGCATTGTCCTTGGTGTTGATGAAGAACTGGGCGCTGGCGGAATGAGGGTCCATGGTGCGGGCCATGGCAATGCTGTATTTCACGTTGCTCAGACCGTTCTTTGCCTCGTTTTCGATGGGCTCGCGGGTGGCCTTTTGCATCATGTCGGGCATGAAGCCGCCACCCTGGATCATGAAGCCCGGGATGACACGGTGAAAGATCAGCCCGTCATAGAAGCCGTCCTCTACGTATTGCTTGAAGTTGGCACAGGTGATGGGCGCCTTCTCCTCGTCCAGTTCGATGACGATGTCGCCCTTGTTGGTTTTCAGAGTGATCATTTTTTGGTTTCCACGCGTTTGACAGATTTGATGAAAATGGTTTCCACGGGCACGTTGCGGCGGCCGGCCTTCACGCCAGTGGGCGTGGCGGCAATGGCATCCACCACGTCCATACCCTTGGTTACCCTGCCGAACACGGCATAGCCACCATAGTTGGGATAATCCAGATTGGGATTGTCCTTGTGGTTGATGAAGAACTGGCTGGTGGCCGAATTGGGTTCGCTGGTGCGGGCCATGGCAATGGTGCCGCGCTTGTTGCTCAGGCCGTTGTCCGCTTCGTTCCTGATGGGCTCATGGGTGGGCTTTTTCTGCATGTCCTCGGTAAGGCCGCCGCCCTGGATCATGAAGCCGGAAATCACCCGGTGGAAGATGGTGCCATCATAGAAGCCTTCATCCACGTAACGCAGGAAGTTCTCCACCGTGACGGGGGCCTTGTCCTTGTCCAGGGCCAGCTCGATGTTGCCCTTGCTGGTTTCCATGAGCACCTTGACCTCCTCGGCCAGCAGGCTGCCGCTCAGGCCGGTCAGCAACAGCAGGGAAAACAGGATTCTTTTCATGTTCTCGTTTCTCTTGGGTATTTGTACAAGGGGCCTATGATACAACTGTGATCGGCTCAGGGCATAGGGTAAAATTGTCGGGTTTTCATCGACCCCTGGCCAGTCCATCATGAGCCTGCGTATCTACAACGACCTGCACAACCGCAAAGAAGAATTTCAGCCTATCGAACCGGGCAAGATCCGCATGTACGTGTGCGGCATGACCGTGTATGACTACTGCCACCTGGGCCATGCCCGCATGCTCGTGGTGTTCGACGTGGTGTACCGCTATCTCAAGGCACGGGGCTATGACGTCACTTACGTGCGCAATATCACGGACATCGACGACAAGATCATCCAGCGCGCCAACGAACAGGGCATTCCCTTTCATGAGCTGACCGGGAAGTTCATCGACGCCATGCACGAGGATCTGGCGGCCTTGGGCGTGGAGCCGCCCAGCCAGGAACCCCGGGCCACGGAGCACATCGACGAGATTCTGGAGATGATTCAGAAACTCATCGACAACGGTCATGCCTATGTCACCGACAGCGGGGATGTCTATTATTCTGTGACCAGTTTCCCCGAGTACGGCAAGCTCTCCGGCAAGTCCATCGAGGATCTGCAGGCAGGCGCCCGGGTGGAATCCAGCGAGGAAAAGCGCGATCCCCTGGATTTTGCCTTGTGGAAGGCGGCCAAGCCGGGGGAGCCGGCCTGGGATTCCCCCTGGGGCAAGGGCCGGCCCGGCTGGCATATCGAGTGTTCCGCCATGTCCACCAAGGCCCTGGGTGACACTTTTGATATTCATGGCGGCGGCGCGGATCTGACCTTTCCCCACCACGAGAACGAAATCGCCCAGTCCGAAGGGGCCACCTGCCATCATTTCGTAAACTACTGGATGCACAATGGCTTCGTGCGCGTGAACGACGAGAAGATGTCCAAGTCCCTGGGCAACTTCTTCACCATCCGCGAGATCATGCAGCACTATCGGCCCGAGGAGATTCGCTATTTCATCCTCACCAGCCATTACCGCAGCCCCCTGAACTACGATGAGGAACATCTGCTCAACGCCCGCCAGGCCCTCAACCGCTTCTACACGGCATTGCGGGGCCTGCCCGAAGCCGAGCCGGGTGATGCCGACAAGTGGCTGGAGGCCTTCAACGAAGCCATGGACGATGACTTCAACACCCCCGAGGCCCTGGCCGCCATGTTCGAGCTGGTGCGTGAGATCAACAAGGTACGCGGCGAGGACCAAGCCAGGGCCGCGCGCATGGCCGCCACCCTGAAACAGATGGGCGCGGTGTTGGGCATACTCCAGGACGATCCCGAGCAATGGCTGCGAGGCGGGGTGGGTGACGGCCTGTCAGACGAGGAGATCGAGACGCTCATTCAGCAGCGCCTGGACGCACGCAAGGCACAGAACTGGGCCGAGGCCGACCGTATCCGCGACGAACTCAAGGAGAAAGGCGTGATCCTGGAAGATGGTGCTGGCGGCACCACCTGGAGGCGTGAATAAAGATGCAAGAGGAACGCGGTTTTCGCATCTACTACTGTGATTTCGTCCATGACTCGTCCATCAGCTCGTCCAAACCGGAATTTCTTGCCGCCGACCGGCTGGTGCCCCTGGCCGAACACCTGCTTGCCGCCCAGGACAACTACCTGGGCGTGCTGGATGCCAACGAGAACATCCTGCAGTTCTATCTCTCGGGCAAGGACATGGTGGTGGAACTGCTGTATCCCGACAGCCAGGGCATGATGCAGTGCAAACTGCCTTTGGACGAAGGCATGAAACTGCTGGGCAGCCTGCCGGACGAGTTCACCGAAGATTTGTTGCCCGGTGCGACCTACCTGGGGTGAAAACGACTCCTGTCATGACCGTAGGTTGGGCTTCCGTCCGACATTCTCCGTTTCGGCGGCTTTTGTCGGGCTGAAGCCCGACCTACGGACAGGTTGTTTCCACAATAGCCCTGCCATCTTACCTCTCACCCTTTCCCCCCTCACCCTAACCCTCGGCAACTGCTCCATGCGTTGCCCTACCTCCTGCATCCATGCAGTCGTCTCTCCCGGTGGGGGAGAGGGAATTACTTTTATACCTTGGCCCTGTTTCCTCAAGGGGAGAGGGGACTTATCAATGATCCGGGGTGTGGAATGCCACCCTTCATGAAGGGTGATGTGAAAATCCAGTAACTCCCTCCCCCGTGCGCGGGGGAGGGTTGGGGAGAGGGCGAGCAACCCCCCCATTCCCCTCACCATGCCCCTGGCAACTGCTCCGCGCCCGTCAGTGGCTGAACACCGTCCACAGACCGATGAGTATGAAACCCATGCCCGCCACCAGGTGCAGCGTCCGCTCGGAAACATACTGAGAAATAAGCGCGCCCCCCAGCACCCCGAGGGCGGAGGTGGCGATCAGGGCGGCGGAGGCGCCGAAGAACACCAGCCATTTGTTCACTGCCTTGTCGGCGGCAAAGAGCAGGGTGGCCAGCTGGGTCTTGTCGCCCAGCTCGGCAATGAAAACAGTACCGAAGATCAGGGTGAGGGTTTTCCAGTCCATGAGTGTGACAGATGGTTGTGTGAATGGGATGCTGGAGTATAGATGGTTGGGGCTTCAGGTAAAACAGCGGTTCAGCTCCCCGGCCAGCAATGGCGCCAGGGGCACGGCATTGGTTTCATGGGGAATGGCGTCGCAACTCCAGATGTTCGCCACGCCGGCTTCCCGCAGCTCCCTCAGGGCGTTGCCGACGAACAGGGCGTGGGTGACGAGCACGGAAACGGAGGCGGGCTTGTGGGCCTGGAGCAGCCGCGCGGCTTCCGCCAGGGTCTTGCCGGTACTGGCCACGTCGTCTACCAGCACCAGGTTACGACCGGCGTACCCACAGTCCGGCATGCTGATTTTCACCTCGCGGTCACCCAGACGCTCCTTGTTCGCCACCGCGTAGTCGAAGCCATAATGGGCGGCGATGGCCGCCACCCATTGCTCGGATTCAGCATCCGGGCCGACCAGGAAAGGGTTCTCCACTTTGTTCTGCAGAAAGTGCGCCATGGGATCCGTGGCGGTAAGGTTGATGGCGGGTTCCACCGGCACGGCATCCGACAGGGCATGTACCCGGTGCAGATGGGCGTCCACGGTGAGCAGGGCGTCGAAATGGGCGGCCAGACAGGCGCCGATGATGGGCTGGCTGACCACTTCGCCGGCATGGAAGGCCTTGTCCTGGCGCATGTAGCACAAATAGGGAGCGACCAGGCAGACTTTGTCGGCGCCCAGTTTATGCGCCCCGGCGGCGGCGAGGATGAGTTCCACCAGCTTGTCGTTGGGATGGTTCAGGCTGCGAACCAGAATGATTTGCCTGGGCAGTATGCCCGGCAGGGTCACCTTGCTTTCGCCGTCGGGAAAATGGTGGATGTCCAGGATGGTAAAAGGCAGGCCGGCCGCCTGCGCCAGGCCTTCGGTCTGATCCGCGTACTCGGGAAAACCGAGAATCAGGGTGTCGATGTTCATGGCTTCATCCTATGGTGTAACCGTTGTTCTGTTCGATGGCGTTGCGGGCAAACTGGTAGTCGGCACGGAATTCCGCATGCAGGGTATAAAGGGGTTCCCCTTTTGTCACCCTGGCATGCAGCTTGTGGTGCAGGTCCACGCCGGCGGCCTTGTCCATGGGCGCGCCGGCCAGGCGGGCGATGCGCGCGATCTGCAGGTTGTCGATGGCAGTAATCACGCCGTCTGCGGGAGCAGGGACTTCATACTGCAGGGCAGGGGCCTTGGCTTCCGCCTCATTGGCGCCCTGAGCCTCGATGATATCTTTCATCTTCTGCCAGGCGCGCCCGGATTCCAGCAGGTCCCGGGCCAGGCGGTAGCCCTGGCCGCCGCGCACGTCGGGATCGAACTCGAGGATGCGCCCGGCGAGCTGCAGGGACTTCTCCTTCAGGTCGATGGGTGCCCTGGGATCGTTTTGCAGCACCTGCAGCACGTCGCGGGCCTCCAGGGCCGGCCCCACGCCGTTGCCTATGGGCTGACGCCCGTCGGTGATGACCACTTCCAGCTCCAGCCCGCTGCGGTCGCCCACGTATTCGAACAGCTTGCGCAGGCGCAGGGCCTGGGCCTGGGTATGCACCTTGGCACTGGGCCCCACGGGAATGTCGATGAGTAGATGGGTGGAGCCGGCGGCAATCTTCTTGGACAAGATGGAAGCGATCATCTGTCCTTTGGAATCCAGGGACAGGGGCCGCTCCACGGAAATGAGAATGTCATCCACCGGGGACAGCCGCGCCGTGCCGCCCCAGGCGATGAAGCCGCGCTGCTGCTGCACGATGTGGCGCAGCTCGCCGGGTTCCAGGTTGACCTTGCACAGAACTTCCATGGTGTCCGCCGTACCCGCGGGGGAGGTGATGGCGCGGCTGGAGGTCTTGGGCATGAGCATGCCATGGGCGGCGACGATGGGCACGATGAGCATGGTGGTGCGGTTGCCGGGGATGCCGCCGATGCAGTGCTTGTCCACCACCAGGGACTCGCCCCATTCCAGCCGGTCGCCGGTTTCCACCATGGCCTCGGTGAGAAACAGCATTTCGTCCCGCTCCATGCCGGACTCGGCGCAGGCCACCAGGAAGGCAGCGATCTCGATCTTGGAGTAGCGGTTGTTGACGATGTCCTCGCAGATGCGCAGGAACTCTCCGCGATCCAGGGGCTCGCCGCCAATCTTCTTGTGCACGGCTTCCAGTGAATCCGGCGGGACGGCGTGGTCGATGAAGACGGCGGTGCCTTCCGGCACGTCCAGCTGGGCGAAAGTCTGTTCGCTCAGGCCCAGCTCATCCGGCGCCAGGCAGTTCTCGTCGTCCACGATGTTGAGCACCGCGACCACGGGCTGTTTTTCCGGCCCGTCACGCACTTCGATCTTGTTCAGGGCCTGAAAGCCCTCGCTGTGATACAGGGGGCACTGGCGATGCAGATAGGCCACGTTCTCCCGGTAGGTGTCGATGGCGACCTTGCGCAGTTTCAGTGGTGTCATGCTGGGTGCTCCGGCCAGGACTGGGTTCGCCCATGATAATTCAGTCAGGGCCGATATTCAGTGCGTATGCTCCAAATATCATTGATGTTGCCCGGCGCCGGGAGGATACTAGACATACCTTTCCGACAAGCGAGGTACGCTCATGTTTCAGTTCATCCCCGTTGAGGAAGACAACATCTTTGCGGTCAAGGTCAGCGGCAAGCTGACGGATGCGGACTACCAGCAGTTTCTTCCACAGCTCGAGGATCTCATCGGGCAGTTCAAACGCATTTCCCTGCTTCTGGAACTGGAGGATTTCCATGGCTGGGAGCCCAAGGCGGCCTGGGACGATTTCAAGTTCGGTATGAAACATGATCATGATTTCCAGCGCATCGCCATCGTTGGGGAAAAGACCTGGCATAAATGGATGACCATGCTCGGCAATGCATTCACTGACACCAGCGTCCGTTTCTTCAACCGTGATCAGCTGGCGGAAGCCTGGGACTGGCTGCGGGAGGGGACGAAGGGGGATGAGGCGGCTACCCCGGAACCTGCCGAGGACGACAAACCTCCTCCCTGGCGGCATATCCTGGCTGCCGTGGATTTTTCACCTCTTTCCCGCCTGGCCCTGGCCAGGGCCGTGGAACTGGGCCGTGGCCATGGCGCGCGCCTGTCCCTGGTCCATGCCGTGGAAATGACGGGCACGCCCCTGCTGGATTACGACCTGCTGATGACGGATCCCGTGGATTTTCTCGAGCTGGACCAGCAGCGTTTCGAGCAGGCGGAAGTCGAACTCAAGCGCCTGGCAGACAGCTTGGAAGTGGATGATGTCCAGACCGAGGTCCTATGGGGAACGCCGAAATCCGCGGTACTGTCCTATGCCGAGGCGCAGAACGTGGATCTTATCGTCGTGGGCTCTCATGGCCGGCACGGCATCGGGCGCCTGCTGGGCTCGGCGTCCGCGGCCATTGCCAACAGCGCCAGGGCCGACGTACTGATCGTCAGGCCGCCGTCGGCAGCCTCAGGGGTCGGAGTCAAATCAGGGTGATATCATGCAGATTCAACGACCCGGGGTGATTTGACACCGACCCCTGAGGTTATGTACCGGTTTTCATTGGAAGGGTAAGGGATGTACAGGTCGGACAAGCCCATCGGTTTCTGGTCAGCGGTTTCCATGGGCATAGGGGCCATGGTGGGGGCAGGCATCTTCGCCCTGCTGGGGGAGGCCAGCGCCATTTCCGGCAGCGCCGTGTACATCTCCTTCATCATCGGCGGCATCATTGCCCTGTTCAGCGGCTATTCCCTGGGCAAGCTGGGTGCCCGCTATCCTGCCGCCGGCGGCATCGTGGAGTATCTGACCCAGGCCTGGGGTTCCGGCTTCTTCACCGGGGCCATGAGCATCATGCTCTACCTCGCCGCCGTGGTATCCCTGAGCCTCATTGCCAAGGCCTTCGGCAACTATGCCTTCACCTTCCTGCCCGAAGGCACCAATCCCCTGTGGCACCACGCCTTTTCCGTGGGCATCGTGCTGCTGTTCGTGATCATCAACCTGCAGGGCGCCAAAGACGTGGCCATCTGGGAACGCCTTACGGTGGCCATCAAGTTCGCCGTGCTCAGCGGGCTGGCCATTGCCGGCATCCTCTATCTCAGGCCGGAACTGCTGTCGCCGTCCCTGTATCCGCCGGTGAAGGATATCTTCTTCAGCCTGTCCATCACCTTCTTCGCCTATGAAGGCTTCCGCGTCATCACCAACACGGCGGAGGACATGCCGGACCCCGCGCGCACCCTGCCCAGGGCCATGGCGACAGCCATCCTGCTGGTCATGCTGCTGTATGTGGCCGTGGCCTTTGCCGTGTTCGGCAACCTGCCCACGGCCAAGGTCATCGCCTCGCGGGACTATGCCCTGGCCGAGGCGGCCTTGCCCATTTTCGGTCACCTGGGGTTCGTGGTAGTGGCCGTGGCGGCGCTCATCTCCACCGCTTCATCCATCAATGCCAACCTGTACGCGGTGACCAATGTCACCTACCAGCTGGCCCGGGACGGGGAACTGCCCGCGGCCTTTGGCCAACCCATCGGCCACAGCCGGGAAGGGCTGGTCATCAGCGGCCTGCTGGTGATTCTGCTCTCTCTGCTGTTCGATCTGTCGCAAATCGCTTCCATTGGCTCCATATCCATCCTTTTCGTGCATGCCATCACTCACCTGGGACATCTGCGCCTGGTCAAGGAAACCGGCGCCTCCCGCCTGCTGGTAGGGCTGGCGGCCCTGCTGTCTTTGGTGGCCATGGGGTTGGCTCTGGTTTACGTGAGCCAGCGCTCGGACACCGTGGTGCAGGTGCTGGCGGGTTTCGTGGCCGTGGCGGCGGGAATGGAGTTTCTGCTGCAGACCTTTCATGGCCGCAGGGTGCTGCCCCGTTTTCCGGGAACCTGATTGCGTCTCCAGGGGGCGGAGTCAAATCACCCCGGCCCGTTGAATCTGCGCAACATCACCTTGTTTTGACTCCGACCCCAGCTATTGCCGACCCCGGTCGCTGCACTACTCGAAGGAGCAGGACCATTTCCCGAACGGGTAGGCGCCAATATCGACCTGACCCTGCTGATAGAATTCAGCCGATCCAGCCCCCGCTGCGGGGCTGCCATCCCGCAAGTGAAAATCGTTTATTACCGGATCCACAAACAGGGGATCAGCCGAGATACTCTGCTGCTCCGTCCCGCTAAAATTGCTCTGGAACTCCTGCAAGGTATAGGAAGTGCCCGAATCATAGCCGCCGCCCCAGTTCGGGCGCAGATGGATATCGGCCAGCTCATTGTCGAAGTAGAGGTTGTTGCGGGCGCTGTACTGGTCGAGATAATCTTCGACCGTGGTCGTGGTGCCGCCGCTGTGCAAATAGATACCGACACGGTTCGACACGAAGGCGTTGTTGGCGAAGACATGGCCGAAAGAGCCGTTCCATCCGAGTTTGATGCCCGTTTCGGAATCATAGAACACATTGTTGTAAACGGTATTTCCGCTGGTGTCCTCTACCCAGCCCTGGAGTTCAAGGCCTGTGTTCGCGCGTACGACGATGTTTCCATAGATGCGCCAAGCGCCCGCAGGACGATATTCCGGGTCACCAGGACCACAGTCGGGTTTGGTCCAGACACAGCGGAAGTCACCTGGCTCAAAGGCTACATAGACATCGTGTATATAGTTGTAGCGAACGATGAGGTTGGACACACCACCCTTGACGCCGATAGCGGCATGGCCGGGGATATCGTAAACCTCGTTGAACTCGACGATATGGGGATTATCCGGGTCGGACAGCATGAAGCTGATGCCCTTGCTGTTGGAAACGCCTCCCCAATACACAGAATCGTACACGATATTGCCGCGCACCAATGCGCCACCACTGGACCAGATGCGAACGGCATAAGAGTTGTCGTTGCCATTGGAGGTATGCGCAAAGGTATTGCCTTCGAGACGGATGTTGTTGGCGCCTTCGAAAAAGATGGGTTGGGGTTGGGTGTAGTCGAAGCGCAGCTTGCGCACGACCATGTAATCAGACCAAAAACGGCCGAGATCCCGCTGACTGAGTTCATAGATTTCGTCGTTGGGATTTTCCCCCGCGCGCGGGTAGAGGTAGATGTAGCAATTTTCGTTGCTGGCGAAGCACTGGCTTCCATCGGCATGGGCCTTGGTCCAACTGTCCGGTTCGGTAAGGTTCTGGACATCGTCATGATCACGACCGCCTTGGAGGTCGGATTGATGACGGATACGGCGCTCCCCGTTGAACATGCCTTTGGGATCCCGTTGCAGGAATGCTGCGGACAAGCGCCAGATGTGGTCGTTATATTGTTCCCAGGTACGCCCCCCGGTGCTCAGGGAACCAAGCAGTCGAACATTGGCGCCATCTTCTGCCTGTAGGGTGACAAAGGCGTTTTCATTACCCTCACCGATATGGACAGGATAGTCAGGTTCGGCAGGAAGCCGGTAAGTGCCTTCGCGCAGCGTCAGAGTATCGCCGGGCTGCAGTACTGAGAGTCCTTTTCGGACGGATCGAAAGGGGGCTGCACTGCTGCCTGCGTTATTATCATCACCGTTGGGCGCCACGAAATATTCTGTACCTGCAGTGGAAGGCGTGAAGTCATCGATGCAGGGGAGGGGAGGAGGAAAGATTGGATCCAGATCCTCAAATGAATCACTGAAGATCACTTTGGCATGCAACGGAATGAATGTCAGCAATAGAGCGAGAAGGCAAATTGTTCTCAATATTTTGTATCCAATAACAGATGGAGATAGGCTGAATGAGTAATTGTCAGGTTTTGTGGCTACGCCCCTGAGAAGTTGCTCTTGCATAGCCATCATATTGTCAACAACAATAGATATTGTGATCAGATTCAAATTAATCGATTTTTCTGGGCGGCATCCGAACAAAAAAGGGTGACGGAAATCTCCAGCAGGCATCATGGAAAACGAACCGTACAATCTCCTCCTGGTTTCATGTTTCTTCCTGCAGAAGTTCATGGGCTGCACTGAGCAGTCTTTTTTGCCGGGTGAGCAGATGCCAGCGCTTGCCGCCGCACTGGTACCACAGGTGCGCGGCGCGCACGCCGGCGAGCAGAGCGCAGCGTATTCGCGCTGCCACATCCGGGTTATTCAGGTGCTCGGGTTCACCCTGCACCATTATGCGCGGAGAAATCGTGCTGATATGGTCCTGGTAGATCTTGGCCAGCTGAGTGTAGCGCAGGTTGTTTTCAAAGCCGAAAGCGTCTGCCCGTGACTGGAAATCCTCCAGATCCCGGCCCAGGGCATTGAGCCTTTGCTCGTCTGCGAATAATTTGCGTCCCAGCTGTAACAGGCGAATGCTGTACTGGGTGAGTTCCGGGTTGCGGTCCGCCGGGGACTCCAGCTGGGTGATGAAATGCTGCAGGCCCAGTGCCACGCCTCCTGCCCCGCCAAACACGGCGGCCACGGATTCCGGGTGGGTCTGGAACAGGCTGTAGATGCTGGTTTCCAGGGCTTCCTCGTCCGTGCGGCCGTAACGGGCCAGCTCGAAGGTCAGCCGCGCGGCCTGGAACACGCCGCCCAGGATCAGGGCATGATCTTTGTCCGTGTAGGTCTTGCTCATGAGCGAATGATACCCCCGCCCAGGCATTCCTGTCCCTGGTAGAGGACCACGGACTGACCCGGGGTAATGGCTCGCTGGGGCTGGTCGAACACCACCTTCATCCGGTCGCCAGTGATGCTGACCTCGCAGTCCTGCAGGGGTTGACGGTGGCGGCAGCGGGCCTGGCAGCGCAGGCGGGAATCCGGGGCCTGCCCGGCGGTCCAGTGCAGCTGTTCCGCTTCCAGCCGCGAGGAGAACAGCAGGGGATGGTCATGGCCCTGCACGGCAATGAGGATGTTGTTTTCCAGATCCTTGGCCGCGACGAACCAGGGAGCTTCGCTGCTGCCTTTCACCCCACCTATGCCCAGGCCCTGGCGCTGGCCGATGGTGTAGTACATGAGTCCCTGGTGCTCACCGATGAGCCGCCCTTCGGGGGTGCGGATTTCGCCGGGATTGGCCGGCAGGTAATTGGCCAGGAAATCCCGGAAGCGCCGCTCGCCAATGAAGCAGATGCCCGTGCTGTCCTTCTTGCGGTAGTTGCCGAAACCGGCCTCCCTGGCCATCTCCCGCACCCGGGGCTTGCTGTAATCGCCCAGGGGAAACAGGCTGTGGCTCAGGGCGTGCTGGCCCAGCATGTAGAGGAAAT
>JALVNE010000377.1 GCA_027026755.1 Sedimenticola sp.
CGTTGCTGGTAAAGCCCTGCTCGGGCACATGACACATGGCGCAGGAGATGGTGTTGTTCAGCGACAGCCGCCGGTCGAAGAACAGCTTGCGGCCCAGGGCCACGCTGGCCCGGCTCAACCGCAGCTGCTCCCGCTTGGGCAGGGGCGGCAACCCCAGCGGGGGGTGCAGGGCAAACTGGATCAGGTCCACCGTCTTTCCCGCTAACTTGTGCAGGGCGCGGGAATGGGTGCGGTAGCTGTCCGCCTCGTAGCCCTGCTTGTCATCACCCGGCCCCAGAGATACCAAACCGGCTTCCCCCTCACCGCCAGTGCCTTGCGCCTGTGCCCTCTCCTCCTGCAACAGGGTCTGCAGGTCGGCCAGGATCAGGTCGCTGTGCAGGAAAGAGGCGCTGTAGATGTTGCGGATGCGTTTCTGCGGATCGATGAGAAACACCCGCAGCACGTGGGAGATATCGCCGCTGTTTTTTTCCGGCGTGCTCAGGCTGCGCTGAATCTCTTGTCCATAGGCGGCAAGCAGGGGCGCCAGCGTTTTTTCGCCGCTGGTGGTGAGAAAGCGCCAACCGTCCATGGCGCGATGCCCCGCGGAAGCCTCCATGACGTGCTCCTGGTGCATCTTCCCCATGCTCCCCATGTTCATGGCATAGGTACGCAGGGCCTCGGGGGTGTCCCGCACCGGGTCGAAGCTCAGACTCACCAGGCGCAGGTTGCGCGCCAGCGTCGGGTCCTTTGCCAGCTTTGCCTGGAGCTGGTGAAAAACGAACATGGACAGAGGGCAGCCATTGACATCGTCGCAGTGGCTGTAGAAGAAAGCCAGCAGGGCGTAGCGGTCGCCCAGCGCCTGGTGAAGGGGCATGGTCCGGCCGCTCATCGCGTCGATCACCAGTCCGTCACCGGCGGGCTTGATAGGCGGCAGACGGTAGCTTCCCGACGCCGGCACCTGGTAGGGCAGTTTCGCGTAACCTGGTGCCAGGGGCTCCAGCGCCACGGCTGGAACGGCCAGCAGTAAGGTTACCAACATCAGAAGGACTCGCATTGCCGTCTCCGGGGAAAAAGCCGCCCCGCCAGCCGGCGGGGCGGAAAAGGCTTACTCGGCCAGAGAGGCCAGCTTGCCGCCGTCAGCCCGCGGCGGCGCCTTGGCATAGAGGGAATAGGCGCCGAAGCGCATCTGGTGCGGCCGTCCCAGCTTGGCGGCGGTAAAGTCTATGGCGAACTTCGGCTGAAGTTCCCTGCCGTTCCATTCGAAGGCCTTGAAGAACTGCTCATTGTCCTGGCCTTTCTTGTCCCAGTTGGAAAGCAACGACGAGGTGTAATAGATACGCTTGCCGTCCCAGCTCTCCGAGGCCATGTTCACCTGACGACCGATGGGCCGTTCGTAGATCTGCTTTGGATGCATGGGATCGGAAAGGTCGAACAGCCGGGTCTTGCCGTCCATGAAGGTGTTGACCCAGAGCACCGAGTCGTCGGCGGCAATGGAGATGTCCACCGGCAGCGGCACCTTGGACGCATCGCCGATGTCGGCCACCGCCTTGGCCTGCCATTCGCCCTGGTCGTCTTCGTAGATCAGCCAGATCTTGGAAGTCAGGGCCGTGCTGGTGACACACCAGTCATGATTCGGCTGCCAGGCGCAGCGGATCTCCAGGGGCGCGCCGGGAACGTCCAGCACCTTTTTCGGCTTGCGCGTGTGCAGATCCCAGACCACCACGGTATTGCCGAAGCGCTTCATGGCCTCCTTGTCCTTGAGCATCTTGCCGAAGTCCATCATATAGTTGGACCAGCCGGTGAAGGACGAAGTGATCATCACGTTGCGCCGCGGCAGCACGCGCACGTCATAGCCGTAGCCGTCGGCATACTTGCCGGCCTTGACCGCGCCGCGCAGGTCTTGGTCCGTGGGCATCCAGTGGGTGGCCAGGTATTTGCCGTCGTTGCTGTATTCCACCAGAGCGGTGCGCCCGCCATGGTCACGGTTGTTGGACAGGCCGGTGAGCATCATGCGTCCCGGCAGGGCGTAGGTGGTATGGGGACCGACCACACCGCCACTCCTGGCCACGAAATCGTCGATGACCCGAACCAGTTTGGGCTTGGCCGGGTCGCTGTGGACATCGAAGATGAAGATCTTGCTGGTGTCCAGGCCGCCGGCCCAGAGATAGCGCCGGTCATCGGTGAAGCCCGAATGGTGAGCTTCGTTACGGCCGCCCACGGAAAGGGTGTGTACCACCTTGCCATAATTGGGAGAGTTGGGGTTCACGTCGATGGTGACCAGCTTGTCCTGGCCGTCACCCAGGCCTTCCACTCCCAGGGTCCAGACGTAGACGAAATCCTCCTGGCCGACGATCTTGGCCATATAGGGCGACTGACAGGTTTCATCGGCCATGACCCCGGCAGAGAAACCGCCACCGGCCGCCAGGACGAACCCCAGTATTCCCGACGCCAGTGCATGGGTAAATCTTTTCATTTCACTCCTCCTCTCGATTGTGTGACATGGCCGCTTTTGTTTCTTGTCGCTTGGCCTATCTTGAAAGGTAGAATGAAAGTTCATTTTGTCAAGCCGGGATACAGCTGCCCGGAAACAGGGGAAGGCCGCCAAGGATGGTGTTTATCTGGCCAGAAGATACAACAGCACCAGATCTAGCATGATCGCCAGCGCCGCCACGCCTTTCCAGAAAGCCAGGGGGTTGCGCTCCATCAGGGGCTGGCTGGTGGCGTTGAGGAATTTGGGATTGGGATGGGACAGATCGTAGAGGAACTCTGACAAAGTGTCGTAGCGCTTCGCGGGATCGGGATGCAGGGCCTTGCGCAGGGCGCCGTCCACCCAGGGCTGGATGTGGGGGTTGTGCCTGGAGGCGGGCGTGTAGCGCAGCTTGCTCGACGGCACCGGTTTGTCGTGCTCGCCATAGGGCAGGGCGCCGGTGAGCAGTTCGTAGGCGATGACGCCCAGGGAATAGATGTCGGAGCGGTTGCTGCACTCGCCCTTGAGGCATTCGGGGGCGCCATAGTCCACCGTAGCCTGAGGAGTGTCGCTGGCGTAGCTGCTGTGGATTTCCGTGGCGCCGGCCACCCGCGTAGAACCGAAATCGATGATCTTGAGCACGCCGTCCTTGTCGATGAGGATGTTTTCCGGCTTGAGATCCAGATGAATCATCTCCAGGCGATGGAAGGCGCGCAGGCCGTCCACGATCTGCGCCAGGTATTCCCGCGCGGTGTTGATGTGGGTCTGGGGATGATCGTTGATCCACTGGCGCAGGGACTGGCCCTGGACGTACTCTGAGACATTGTAGAGAAAGCGTCGCCGGGGTGTTTCCATGAGTTTGAGCACATGGGGGTTGCTGATGCGCCTGCCTACCCATTCCTCGTGGAGGAAACCCTCGAGGAAGGCCGGATCGTCGCGGTAGTTTTCCGAGGGCGTCTTCAGAATGACTTTCCGGCCGCTGTCCAGATCCCGGGCGAGAAACACTTCACTGCGACTGGAGGCATGCAGTTCCCGCAGGATTTCATAGTTGTCGATCTTCATCCCCGCGCGCAGGGGCGGAGGGAAGGGCAGTTCGGTGATTTTCTGCAGGATGTCGTCTTCGGTTTTTTCCGGCAGGGACAACACCTTCAGCAGTTGGCAGGTGACATTGTCATGGCTGCCACCCTGCAGTGCTTCCTCCATGATGGCCTGGGCGCAGGCCCGCAGGTTCTCCCCCTGGTCACGCAGGAGCTGACGCAGGCGGTTGTCGGTGACATAGCCGGAAACGCCGTCGGTGGTGAACAGGAAGATATCGCCGGGTTCCACCGCCAGGGAGCGGTAGTCGATGTCGATGTGAGCGTCTATGCCCATGGCCCGGGAGAGAAAATCCCGGTCCTTGCCCACCCAGACCCGGTGGTCATGGGTGAGCTGCTCCAGTTCGCCGTCACGGAACAGATAGAGACGTGAATCCCCCACGTGGAAGACATGGGCGGTGGTGGACTTGATGACCAGGCCGGTGAAGGTGGTCACCATGCCCTTGGCGGAATCATAACGCATCTGCCCCTGGGACCAGAGCCAGCGGTTCAGGGCGCCCAGCACCTTGGTGGCGGCGGTCTTCACCGTCCAGGAGTCCGGCGTGCTCAGATAGTCGTCGAGGAAACTGCGCACGCAGATCTGGGCTGCTTCCACTCCGCCCTCGGAACTGCTCATGCCGTCGCAGATGGCTGCCGCGATGCCCTTGTTCAACAGGGCGCTGCCCTCGGGCACCAGGGCATCGGCGGCATCGGCGTTTTCTTCCTTGTTGCCCTTTTCCGTGACCGCGGCGTAGTCGATTTGCAGCTGTTTGCTCATGGTGTTTTGTTTCAGGGGTGGTCTTGAGGGGTCGGAGTCAAATCCCGTCGTGCGGTGGATGTTACGCGACACCATTTTGATTTGACTCCGACCCCTCTGGGTTTGTAGGTCGGGCTTCAGCCCGGCATCTTCCCTGGTTCGGGCGCTGCTGTCGGGCTGAAGCCCGACCTACAGGCATCACCCAACTTCGATCATCTGTACTGTACCGTCTTCCATGACCTCTGCAGTATGCCCCTTGGGCTCATCCAGGAACTGCACCGCCACCAGGGCCACCAGGGCGGCGCCGGCGATGACCATGAAAAAGACCTGGGGCGTGACGAAAGAGAATACCGTCAGAAAAGTCACGGCTCCCACGTTGCCATAGGCTCCCGCCATGCCGGCCACCTGGCCGGTCATGCGGCGCTTGACCAGGGGCACGATGGCGAATACGGCGCCTTCCCCGGCCTGAACGAAGAACGAGCAGACCATGGTGGCGATGACAGCCAGGGCCAGGGGCCAGCCGGAGTCGATCTGGCCCAGTACCAGATAGCCCAGCGCCAGGCCGCCGATGAGTATGGAGAGCATCTTCTTGCGGCCAAACCTGTCACTGAACAGGCCACCAAAGGGGCGCGCCAGCAGGTTCATGAAGGCAAATCCCGAAGCCAGGAAACCCGCCTGCACCATGCTCAGGTCGAAGGTGTTCTTGAAGAACAACGGCAGCATGGATACCACCGCCAGTTCGGAGCCGAAGGTCACGAAATAGGCCAGGTCCAGAATGGCCACCTGCTTGAACTTGTAGCGGTGAATCTCGGGTACTTCCTCGGTGAATACATGCTTGTTGATGCGCCATACCTGGGATGTCTGGTACAGGTAGAGCAGCGCCAGCCCGATATAGATGCTGTCCGTGGCCACGGGGCCGATGATGTTCAGGTTGGCGGGACCCAGTTTCCAGGCCAGCACCGCCAGGGCGGCGTACATGGGAATGTTCATGAGCAGGTAGAAGAAAAAATCCCCCTTGCTGGTCACTTCCATGGCGCCGGTTTTCTTGGGCTTGAAGTAGGTGGAGCCCTTGGGGGTGTTGCGCGCCAGCTTGAAATAAACGAAGGAATACAGCAGGGCAATGGCGCCGGTGGTGGCGATGGCATAGCGCCAGCCGTTCTCGCCGCCGTACAGGAGGGCCAGGCTGGGCAGCAGCATGGCGGAAGCCGCGGAACCGAAATTGCCCCAGCCGCCGTAGATGCCTTCGGCCACCCCCACCTGCTTGGCCGGGAACCATTCACCGATCATGCGAATGCCGATGACGAAGCCCGCGCCCACGAAGCCCAGGGCAAAGCGGGTGGCCAGCAGCATCTGGTAGGAATCCGCCATGGCAAAGAAAAAGCAGATGATGCTGGAGACGAACAACAGCCCCGAGAAGATTAACCGTGGCCCGTATTTGTCCACCAGCATGCCGATGATGATGCGCGCCGGAATGGTCAGGGCCACGTTCACGATGAGCAGCGCCTTCACTTCCTGTTTGCTCAGATTGAAGGTTTCCTGGATGGCCGCCAGCAGGGGCGCATGGTTGAACCACACCATGAAGGACAGGAAAAAGGCGAACCAGGTCAGGTGCAGGGTCCTGATCTTGCCGCTGAATGAAAACAGGTTGAGCTTGGCTTCCGACATTTGAATGCTCCTTTCGGGTATCTACAACTTTCCACCCGAAATAGAAGCATGAAATGTGCCATGTTCTTCAGGGCAATGCTGGACAGCAGATTCACACTGTATAAAGGATCGGACGTTTGCAAGGACGGCCTCCCGGAGATTTATTAGAAAATGCTGATGCATATTTGTGCCTGCCGGTCGTCAGCAGGCACCAAAGTGGTGCGGACAGGGTGAAAAGCGGGAGGATGATGGATGACAGATGAAAAAATAGCTTTTCAAAACAGATGGGTAAGATGTGTTTCTGGGTGTTGGCAAGATATTTGCATCAACCAGGGCTGACAGTGGTAAACCTGGAGGCTGGCAGCTTTCCAGGCAAATAATCAAAGAGGAAGCCCAATGAAAGAACGTCTGGTACTGGTAGGAAACGGCATGGCGGGTGTGCGCACCCTGGAAGAGCTGCTCAAGCTCGCGCCGGAAGAGTACGAGATCACCGTTTTCGGTGCTGAGCCCTATCCCAATTACAACCGCATCATGCTGTCTCCCGTACTGGCGGGGGAAAAGACCATCGACGAGATCATTCTCAATGATCGTCAGTGGTATGAGGACAACGGCATCACCCTGCATACCGGCGATCCGGTGGTGGAGATCGACCGGGTGAACCGCAAGGTCATCGCCGATTCCGGCCTGGAAGTGTCCTATGATCGCCTGTTGCTGGCGACAGGTTCCAATCCCTTCATCATTCCCGTTCCCGGATCGGATCTGCCTGGCGTGATCGGTTTCCGGGACATTGCCGATGTGGATGCCATGATCGAGGCCGCCAAAACCGGCAAGAAGGCCGTGGTCATCGGCGGCGGCCTGCTGGGTTTGGAAGCGGCCCATGGCCTGCAGCTCAATGGCATGGACGTCACCGTGGTGCATCTCATGGACATCCTCATGGAGCGCCAGCTGGACAGGATGGCTGCTGGAATGCTCAAGAAATCCCTGGAGGAAAAGGGCCTGAAATTCCTCATGGAAACCCAGACCGCCGAGGTGCTGGGCGAGGATCATGTTACCGGCCTGCGCTTTGCGGATGGCTCTGAAATCGAAGCCGACCTGGTGGTCATGGCCGTGGGCATACGCCCCAACATGGAACTGGCGCAGAAGGCCGGCTTGTACTGCGAACGGGGCGTGGTGGTGAACGATACCATGCAGACCTATGACCCCCGCATCTATGCCGTGGGCGAATGCGTGCAGCACCGCGGAGAAACCTATGGCCTGGTGGCGCCCTTGTTCGAGCAGGCCAAGGTGGCCGCCAACCACCTGGCGAGAATGGGTATTGCCCGTTATGAAGGCTCGGTGACTTCCACCAAGCTCAAGGTGACCGGCATCGATTTGTTCTCCGCTGGCGAATTCAACGAGGAGGAAGGGGATGAAACCCTGGTGCTCCAGGACCCGGCCCGGAATGTGTATAAAAAGCTGGTGGTGAAGGACGACCGCATCAAGGGCGCCGTCATGTTCGGCGACACCATTGACGGCACCTGGTATTTCCAGCTGCTGCGCGAGGGAACGGACATCTCCGGCTTTCGCGACACCATCCTGTTCGGTCAGCACGATTTGGGGGATGCCGGCCACGGTGATGAAACCCGGGTGGCCGCCCTGTCTGACGATGCCGAGATCTGCGGCTGTAACGGCGTCACCAAGGGCGACATCGTCAATGCCATCCAGACCAAGGGCCTGTTCACCCTGGACGACGTGCGCGCCCATACCAAGGCGTCGGCGTCCTGCGGCTCCTGTACCGGCCTGGTGGAAGCCATACTGGCCAGCACCGTGGGTGAGGGTTATGAAGCCAAGCCCAGCAAGAAGCCGGTCTGCGGCTGTACCGAGCATTCCCATGACGACGTGATCCGCGCCATCGCCGAGCATGAACTCAAGGACATGCGCGCGGTATTCGACTTCATGGAATGGAAGACCCCCGACGGCTGCGCCACCTGTCGTCCGGCCCTGAACTACTACCTGCTGGCGCGCTGGCCCGAAGAATACCAGGACGATCCCCAGTCCCGTTTCATCAATGAACGCGCCCACGGCAATATTCAGAAGGACGGCACCTATTCCGTGGTGCCCCGCATGTTCGGCGGTCTGTGCACGCCCTCGGATCTGCGCGCCATTGCCGATGTCTGCGAGAAATACCAGGTGCCCGAAATGAAAGTCACCGGCGGCC
>JALVNE010000378.1 GCA_027026755.1 Sedimenticola sp.
CTTGGTTAGATTATACAGGCGGTTACGAAAATTTCTAATCTTGACTCTCTTTCTAAAATCGGTTTTGAATGAATTGACAGAGCGCCATTTGAGATGTCTTCATGACTTGGGACAAGTAGATTTACTAAGAGAGTTAACGAACGTAGAACGACATATTTTCACTGTTCTTTTACTATCACTGATGTCAGATCGAACTCCCATAGCCATCAAGCCGCTTATCTTAGCCTAGCTTCCATCAGAAGTGTTCGAAATGTGGAATATTGTATTGTCATCAACAATTGCTTCTTTCAGCGTCTGCTATGATTCTTTCTCCAGAAACCCTGTCTTCAGCAGAGAAAAGCGGAACGTGAAGTTTACTCTCTACTTTGTATATTAACACCGAGCTACAGTGTAGAATAATTTCCCAATCATGCTATATCGGTCTAGCGGCTGTCGAGAGTGTTTACTAATAAAGTTAATCACTGTTTTCTTTCGTTAAAAGAGAAGACATGATTTAACCAAAGTAGAACGACATATTGTCATTCTTCTTTCACGATCACTGACGATCGATCTATCATCGCCCTCAAGCCGCTTTAGTTAGTCTGGCGTGTTCGAAATGTGGAATCTTGTACTGTCATTTACAATTGCTTCTTCCACCGCCGACCGTGATTCTTCCTCCGCCAACTCTATGTCGTCAATGGAGAAAAGCCGTACAAGAAGGCCACTTTCTGCCACGTATTTAAACAGTGAGCTAGAGCAGCGTAGAATGATTCTCTAACAAAGAGAAATTAGTCTAGCGAACTTCGAGGGTCATTCATCGAAAAGATAGTTAGTACTATTTGTTTTCGTTGAAGTGAAGAAATGAACAAAGAGACAAGTTTCAAGTCAAACTTTAATAAAGAATAACATAGGCATGTTGGCAGTGTTAATGACAATCACCTTGTAACATTTGTTAAAGATAAATACAGAAAAGAAGAGAACATTCACTGATGGCTTAAGGCAATGCTGGCTCTCTTGCCAAAGTGACGAAACTGCTTCTTGAAGTGTCTTATTTTGCGAACGAGAAATCTAAACGAAGCTTTTGATCGAGCAGTGGAAAGAGCATGGTGAAACAAAGGAAGACGAACGAAAGCTGACGTGTCCGAGTCGATCGATATTACCGACATTTCCTTTGATGAGAGCGCTTTGTACTGAACGTGTGAATTCTTCTTTCGGTCATTATTGCTCGTTGCTTTTGGACTTGCTTCCTTTCCTATGCATTCGGGTCGTTCGTCTAGAAATTGCGCTTCGAATACTCGAGTATCGTTAAGAATCGGTGACGGCGGTGGAACGCTGGGCTGATTATATCGGTGCAGTGAGCTCGAAGAATTGCTTGAATAGCCCGTGCTTGATAGACAGATAGGAAAACTACCCAACTGCTTATCCTTTCCGATAGAGTTGAAATTCAGTCTCTTAACACACTCGTTCTGATTCAACGTGCTGGAGAGAGGACTGACATTTCGACTGATAGCTGATCGTTGCCTACCAGAAACTGGCCTAATAGAGGCTGGCGAGTTAATCTTCGAGACACTTCTTGCTCGTGCTGAGATTCCTTCCGAAAACAATGACTCGTGACAAAGACTGTTCAACGTTTTGCATGATGTGACGTGTTCTCGGCAATAACTTGCCGACCTTGCAGAAAGTGTCTTTGCTGCCTCTTCAGTGGGCGTATTATTTGCTCTGAGAAATGATCTTCTCGTCAATTCTGGACTGTACATTACCGAAGATAAATCAACGGATTCGGCTGTGTTCATAAGATAATCACTGTATGAAGTAGGTATCGTTGGACTCTGTAGTAGCAAGTTATTTCCAGCAAAGTTTCTAATGGCAGCATGACGAACGAGATGTTTTAAGCTGGCCATTATAATAGAGTTCGCTTAGAAATAGAAGACAATTTTCGCAAAATGTTTCTTTTCATCGATGACTCTACTAACGTCAGCTTTAACCTGGCGTAGGATATTATACACATATGTATATATATGTCTAACTTGAAGACAACGATTCGTTAATTACCGTTCGATTGCTCGTTTGGCAGCGTTTCATCGGACAGTTTGTCCAATCTGATTACTCTTAAACAGTTCATATGAGCTCAGAATATAACACTTACCAACAGCTTTAGAATTGTAAACGGCATGTCAGTCGGTGAACAATGCTTTCTGGAAGTGTCACTGAATAATTCATCTCGAAAACAAACACGCAGTTCGTGTGACAGTGGCGATTAATGTCTCCGATTAGTCTACAATCGAGAATTTTTGTTAGTAATTCGATAATGTGAAGGTATAATTTAGTTAAACGAGAAAACAAGGTAATGTATTACATCTAAATATAGCAGTGATGGTATTAAACGTGTTTACTACAAGTAGATAATATCTGATTAAAGCTAGCGATAGGAATGAATAAACATCTTACCAAAGCAGTGTACGTTTCTGTGCGAATATTACAGATTGTCGACAAACCATAGGCTTCTTATGATGTACGCCATCTAGAAGTCACTTAGGTGGCAGGCAATCTTGTTAAATCTAATTCTCAGAATATGGTCATTTCTAGCGACAATCTGTCTGATGATAGATTGAAGCAAGAGATGATCGACAAACAACGGAGCAATTTTTGCTTTATTTCAATGATGATATCG
>JALVNE010000379.1 GCA_027026755.1 Sedimenticola sp.
CCGGCGAAAAATTCGGTATCCGGCAGGAACACCCCATTGGCGTCCACCGGATTCTCCACCTTGAGGTGGTAACGGCTGCCCACCACGTAGTCATCCTGACCGTGGCCGGGGGCGATGTGCACCATGCCGGTGCCGGCATCCAGGGTGACATGGTCGCTGAGCACCACCGGCACCTCGCGCTGATAGAACGGATGGGCCAGCTTCAGCCCCTCCAGCCCGGCGCCGAGGCAGGTGCCGATCACCCGGTAATCACCGAGCAGATAGCGGTCGGTGACCTGCTTGAGCAGCGGCTCGGCGATCAGCAGCCGCTCGGTGCCGTGCTCGCCCACGCCGCCGCACTGAATGATCCCGTAGACCACCTCCGGATTGACCGCCACCGCCTGGTTGGCCGGCAAAGTCCAGGGGGTGGTGGTCCAGATCACCATCGAGATCGGCCCCTTCCCCTCGTGCCCCTCCACATGGTCGCAGCGGGCCATCAGCGCCTCCTCGTCCAGCAGTTCGAAGCGCACGTCGATGGCGGGGGAGGTTTTGTCCTCGTACTCCACCTCCGCCTCGGCCAGGGCAGAGCCGCAGTCGGTACACCAGTGCACCGGCTTGGCCCCCTTGTGCAGATGACCGTTGGCGATGATCCGGCCCAGGGCGCGGATGATGTCCGCCTCGTAGCGGTAGTCCATGGTCAGGTAGGGATTGTCCCAGTCGCCGAACACCCCCAGCCGCCTGAAATCCTCACGCTGCCCCTCCACCTGCCTGCGGGCGTACTCCCGGCAGGCGCTGCGGAATCCGGCGGCATCCACCTTGCGCCCCGGCTTGCCGATCTTCTTCTCCACGTTCAGCTCGATGGGCAGACCGTGGCAGTCCCAGCCGGGAATGTAGGGGGCATCGAAACCGCTCAGGGTACGGGCCTTGACGATGATATCCTTGAGCACCTTGTTGACCGCGTGGCCGATGTGGATGTCGCCATTGGCGTAGGGAGGGCCGTCGTGCAGGATGAACGGCTTGCGACCCTTGCCAGCCTGGCGCATCCTGCCGTACAGGTCCATCTCCTGCCAGCGCTGGAGCATCTCCGGCTCACGCTTTGGCAGGTTGCCGCGCATCGGGAAGTCAGTCTGGGGAAGATTCAGCGTGTGTTTGTAGTCAGCCACAGTCAACTATCCTTAATAAAGGTCTTTCAAGAATCACGGATCCCGGAAAAAAACAAACGGGCATCCCTGATATCCAATTCTATCTGTTTCACCAGCTCCTGTAAGGAGTCGAAACGCCGTTCGGGGCGTATTTTGTGGAGAAAATCCACATGCACGTGAGCACCATAGATATCACGTGAAAAATCGAACAGGTGCACCTCCAGCCGGGCCTGGGTTCCGTTCACTGTCGGGCGTATCCCCACGTTGGCCACGCCAGGAACCGGCTCCCCCGTCACACCGAACAGCTCAACAGCAAATACGCCGTTTACCGGACTGACCATACGGTGCAGATGGATGTTGGCGGTGGGGAATCCCAGATCCCGCCCCCGCTTGTCACCGTGGGCTACCCGGCCGCACATGCGGTAGGGTCGGCCCAGCATCTGCTCCGCCAGCGCCAGCTTCCCCTGGCCCAGCGCTGCGCGGATGCGGGTGCTGCTGATACGCTCCCCCTCCAGCTCCACGGTATGCATTCTGGCCACCTGGAAACCATGCTTTTCTCCGGCCTCCCGCAGCAGCTCAAAATCCCCCTCCCGCTGCCAGCCGAAGCGGAAGTCGTCTCCCACCACCAGATAGCTCACCCCCAGCCGGCCCACCAGCAGCTCGGTGATAAAATTCCGTGCCGGCATATCGGCCAGCCGCTGATTGAAGCGCAGGCAGAGCACCCGGTCCACGGCATAACGGCGCAGCGCCAACATCTTTTCGCGGAACCGGGTCAACCGGGGCACCGCCGCCGCGGGAGAAAAAAACTCCTGCGGATAGGGTTCAAAACTCATCAACACCGAGGGCAGATGCAGCTCCGCCGCCTTCTCCGCCAGCTGGCCGATTACCGCCTGGTGACCAAGATGCACCCCATCGAAGTTACCGATGGTCAGCACACACCCCTCGTGGTGTGGTTGTAGATTGTAGAGGTCCCGAATGAGTTCCATGACAAGATGCCAAAAAAAGCCAGAGTATAACGGCTATCCCGTGCTGCGTCCCAACAACTGGGCCGGACGAATCCCCAACAGCCACAATACCGCGCCGTAAGCCAAGGCACCAGCCCCGATAGAGAATGCAAGCCGCCCCACCCGCTCCATCCAGCCCCATGCCAGCCATTCCGCCGTGACACCGGCGCTATATCCGACCACCACAGCCAATACCAGGTTGGCCAACAGCACCTGCAGCAATAACCGGCCCCATCCCGGCTGCGCCTGGAACACCCCCTCCCGGCGCAACCCCCGCAGCAGCAAGCCGGCATTGAGAAAGGCCGAACAGGCGGTGGCCAGCGCCAGCCCGGTATGCGGACCGGGAACATCGAGCCAGACCAGCGGTGCAACGAACAGCACATTCAGCACCATATTGGCAAGCATGGCGATCACGCCGATGCGCACCGGAGTGCGGGTATCCTGCCGGGCGTAGTAACCCGGCGCCAGCACCTTGACCAGAATAAAACCGAGCAGCCCCAGCGCATAGGCCATCAGGCTCAG
>JALVNE010000380.1 GCA_027026755.1 Sedimenticola sp.
CAAACCGATCCAGTGCTTCAGGGTATTGAAGTGCCCCCTGTCGATCAGCGTTTGGCCATGCTGCAGGATCAAGTCGAGCAGTTTGTCCCAGTCCTCGGCCTGATGCCATAAGTCCGCCGCGTGGAGTATGTCGCCACGCTCCATCAGGATGTCGGCCGCGTGGCGCTGAATCCTCGCCAGTTGCTCGCCCAGGCTTTGTTTGGCCGTATCCAGCAGAAAATCCCGAAACAGTGGGTGGATCTGGAAATTGTCTGGCCTGCCAGTCTGCTTGAAGATGAAGTAATTGTGCTGCGCCAGGTCCTCGAGTATTTCCCTGCTGTCTGGATTGCCGGTCACTGCCGTGGCGATTTCGGTGTCAATGTTCTGCAGTACCGCTGTTTTCAGCAGGAATTCCTTTACATTTCCGTCAGCGGAATGAAACAGCTCACTGGCATAATACTCAAAGATCCTCTCCCTGGAATGACCCTCTTCGATCAAGTGCTGCGCCTTGTCAAAGGGATGTTCGAGCATCAGGACCAGACTGGCCGCCCAGCCTTGGGTGCTCTCGTGCAGGTTGGCGATCTCGTTTCTGCTGAAAGACGGGTGGTTATCCTGTAGCTCGATAAGATCATGGATTTCTTCTTCGGTAAACTGAAGATGTTGCCAATTTATACAATGTACATGAGCAGAGTCGAGCAAATGTGAAATCGTTTCCGGGGGGATCGTGCGGCTAAGAAATATGATGTGCAGGTGCGGTGGAATTGCGGCGAGAAATTCCGGCAATATGGAGTCCAGAGGGTTATCTGGTCCTGCATCCTGAAAATTATCAAAGACAAGTACACTGCCCGGGGGTAAATGTCTGTAGAATTGCGTGGCGAAATTCCGGGTGAATACGGGTATACCATGCAGGTACTCTACTGTCAGAGGAGGTAGTATGGACTGTTGCGGAGCATGTTGTTTTGCCAGCTGTGTCAGATGAAAGAAAAAGGATGCGAGGTCACAATCAGAATCATCGACCTGATACCAGAGGGGTCTAAGGCCCTTGGCCTGCAGGTAGCTCAATGCCAAGGTGGTTTTGCCTGCACCTGCGGAACCTGAAATCCATGTCACGGGATATTCAAGGCAGCGGTCAAGCAAACTGAAGAGTCGTTGACGATTCAGCGCGCGATTGTATTGTGGTGGTGTTAGCTTGTTTGGTGGTATTTCCTGTACCATATTAGCTGTTCACACATCCCAATGTCGAAGTAGACTAATAGAGACCGATATCTTACCTTAATCCGTAACTTCAGGGTAAATGATGGTGCAGGTTATTGATTCCAAAGTGGATATAAATCTTGGCTTCTCTATGCACAAGATCATTAACCTAAAACCACGGATTCAGGATTAAACTATAGGGTAGTGGTCCAGGGATGTCGGTGGCATGGGTGATGTTGTAGGTTGGGCTAAGCGAAGCGTACCCAACGGGACGATGGTCGATGTTGGGTATGTCGCTATCGCTCCTTTGCCCAACCTGCGAATTCTTGACCACTACGCAATTCCTTCGGCAACTGGAACACGACATCTTCCTCGAAACCGAGGGACTGGATCTTGCTGGCCCCTTTGTCCGTCAGGTAGTCGATGACCTGTTGCACCAGCAGTTCCGGGGCCGATGCGCCGGCGCTGACGCCGATACAGTTTTTCCCCTGCAGCCATTCCTCGCGAATGTCGTCGGCGTCGTCGATCAGATAGCCCTCGATGCCGCGATGGGTGGCGATCTCGCGCAGGCGGTTGGAGTTGGAGCTGTTCTGCGAGCCGACGATGAGCACCAGGTCGCAATCCCCGGTGAGGCTCTTCACAGCGTCCTGCCGGTTCTGGGTGGCGTAGCAGATGTCGTTCTTGCGCGGCCCCTGGATGTTGGGGAAGCGCTGGCGCAGAGCGTCGATGATGGATGCGGTGTCGTCCATCGACAGGGTGGTCTGGGTCACGAAGCTGAGATGCTCGGGGTCGCGCACCGGCAGTTCCTCGACATCCCGCACCGATTCGACCAGGTAGATGTCGCCGCCGGCGCTTCGGTCGTACTGGCCCATCGTGCCTTCGACCTCGGGGTGGCCCTTGTGGCCGATGAGGATGGTTTCGCGGCCTTGCTGGCTGTAGCGCGCGACCTCGAGATGCACCTTGGTGACCAGTGGGCAGGTGGCGTCGAAAACCTTGAGGCCGCGCCGCTGCGCCTCATCACGCACCGCGCGCGATACGCCGTGGGCGCTGAAGATAACCGTCTCGCCATCGGGCACCTGATCCAGCTCATCGACGAAGATGGCTCCCTTGTTTTTCAGGTCATCGACCACGAAGCGGTTGTGGACGACTTCATGGCGCACATAGATCGGCGCCCCGAACAGTTGCAATGCCCGCTCGACGATCTCGATGGCGCGATCGACGCCGGCGCAGAATCCGCGCGGGTTGGCGAGGCGCACCTCCATCAGTGCGGTTCCCCGGGTTCCTCGACCGAGAGGATGCGCACCCGGTAGCGCACGGTTTCTCCGGCCAGGGGGTGGTTGAAATCGATGCGCACGCGCTCCGCGTCGGCCTCGAGGATGGTGCCGGGCAGGGTCTCGCCGTTGGGCAGGGAAAATTCCATGATCACGCCGGGCTCCAGCGGCGCATCCTCGCGGAACTCG
>JALVNE010000381.1 GCA_027026755.1 Sedimenticola sp.
GGGTGGCGGATTCTGGCGCTTATTTTGCTGGCAGGGCTTTTGGGCGGCGCAAGCTGGCCCCCCATATCAGCCCGGGCAAGACCGTGGAAGGCGTACTCGGGGCTTTGGCCGGCGGGCTGGTCTGCGCTCTCGCGCTTGCCTGGCTGGGCTGGCTGTCCCTGCCTGCCTGGATGCTGACGCTGATTTGCGTGAGCACGGTGCTGGTATCCATTGGGGGAGATCTCTGGGAGAGCCTGCTCAAGCGTGAACGGGGCATGAAGGACAGCGGCGCCATACTGCCCGGACATGGCGGTGTGCTGGACCGCATCGACAGCCAGATCGCCGCAGGTCCCTGGTTTGCTGCCTCCCTGATGGTTGCCGGGGTGCCCCTGTGATCGGCGTAAGCGTGTTGGGTTCCACGGGCTCCATCGGCCGGAGCACCCTGGACGTGCTGGCCCGTCACCCGGATCGGTACCGGGTCGTCGCTCTGAGCGCAAATTCCGATGTAGAGGGCATGTACCGGCAATGTCTGGCGCACAGGCCCTTGCTGGCTGCCATGGCGGATGAGGCCAGTGTGGAAGCCCTGGCCCGGCGGCTTGCGGAGACAGCCCCGGACATCCGCGTGATGTCCGGCGACGAGGGCCTGAGAGCCGTGGCCACTCATCCCGAAGCCGACCAGGTCATGGCGGCCATCGTGGGCGCCGCCGGTCTGGTGCCGGTGCTCGCCGCGGTGGAGGCGGGCAAGCGCATTCTGCTGGCCAACAAGGAGGCCCTGGTGGTGGCCGGCGGCCTGTTCATGGACGCGGTGCGCCGTCATGGCGTGACCGTGCTGCCCATCGACAGCGAGCACAATGCCGTGTTTCAGTGCATGCCGGCCGGTTACGAAGACGGGCTGGACGCCAGGGGCGTGCGGCGCATCCTGCTCACGGCTTCCGGCGGCCCTTTCCGCACCCTGCCGGTGGAAGGTCTGGCCACCGTGACCCCTGAGCAGGCCTGCGCCCATCCCAACTGGGACATGGGGCGCAAGATCTCCGTGGATTCCGCCACCATGATGAACAAGGGGCTGGAAGTCATCGAGGCCCACTGGCTGTTTGGCGCCGCGCCCGAGCGTATCCAGGTGGTCATCCATCCCCAGAGCGTGATTCATTCCATGGTGGAGTACGTGGATGGCTCGGTACTGGCGCAACTGGGCAATCCCGACATGCGCACTCCCATCGCCCATGCCCTGGCCTGGCCGGAGCGCATGGAATCCGGGGTGGGCAGCCTCGACCTGTTCGAGGTGGCGCGGCTGGATTTCGAGCAGCCGGATCTTACACGTTTCCCATGCCTGGGCCTGGCCTTTCGCGCCATCGAAGAAGGCGGCAGCATGCCGGCCATTCTCAACGCCGCCAATGAAGTGGCGGTGGCGGCTTTCCTGGCCGGGTGCTGTGGGTTTATGGACATTCCCCGCGTCATCGAACAGACCATGAACAGCCTCCAGGGGCAGGCGGCGGATAGCCTGGAGGTACTGCTGGAGGCCGATGCCAGGGCCCGCGAAACGGCGGAACGATTGCTCGGCCAGGGGGTCAGATAAGACATGCTGGAAACCCTCGCCAACAGCATTTTCGGTTTTGTTCTCGCCATCGGCATCCTGGTCACGGTGCACGAGTTCGGGCATTTCTGGGTGGCCCGGAAGCTGGGCGTGAAAGTGCTGCGGTTTTCCATCGGTTTCGGCAAGCCCCTGCTGACCTGGTACAGGAAGAATGACCAAACCGAGTATGTCCTGGCCGCCATCCCCCTGGGCGGTTACGTGAAGATGCTGGACGAGCGGGAAGGGGAGGTGCCTGAAAACGAGAAACATCTCGCCTTCAACCGCAAACCCCTGTGGGTGCGCAGCGCCGTGGTCCTTGCCGGCCCTCTGTTCAACCTGGTGTTTGCGGTTCTCCTGTTCTGGCTGGTGCTGGTCATGGGAGAGACGGGGCTGCGCCCCATCGTCGGTGAAGTGCAGCCGGGCACCCCCGCCGCGGCGGCGGGCTTCACCCCCGGGGAGGAGATTCTGCGCATCAATGGCCGGGAGACGCCCACATGGGGGCAGATGCTCTACCATTTCGCCTCGGCCGCCGCCGGTGGGGAATCCATCGTGATGGACACCCGAGACCGGGATGAGCGCCTGCAGCGCAGAACCCTGGCGTTCGATGTCATAGGTGATATGGCCGAGGTGAAAAACCCCCTCAGGGCTTTGGGCATTTCACCGGAGTTTCCGGTGCTCCCCCCGGTGATTGGCAAGGTGCTGCCGGAGGAACCGGCGGAGAAGGCCGGGCTGCAGGCCGGCGACCGCATCCTGGAAGTGGATGGGGAGCCGCTGGAGAGCTGGTCCCAGTGGGTGAAGATCATCCAGGCCAAACCCTTGCAGCCCATGCGGCTGCAGGTCGAGCGTGATGGCCGGGTGCTGGAGCTGGAGGTGGTGCCGACGGCTGTGGAAGGAAACGATGGCAAGACCCTGGGGCGTATCGGCGCCGCAAATCAGCCCATGCCGGAACTGTGGAAGCCCTATCGCGTGGAGTATTCCCTGGGGCCCTTGGAGGCGCTGCCGGTTGCCGTGACCCGCACCTGGGATTTTGCGCTGCTCACGCTCAAGGTCATGTGGCGCATCGTCAGCGGCCAGGCCTCCCTGAAGAACCTGGGAGGCCCCATCACCATGGCGGATGCAGCGGGTAGCGCGGTGAGCGCCGGCCTGGTGTCCTTCATCCGCCTGCTGGCCATCATCAGCGTCAGCCTGGGCGTATTCAACCTGCTGCCCATCCCGGTGCTGGATGGCGGGCACCTGTTCTATTTCCTTATCGAGGCCGTGACCGGGAAACCGCTGTCTGAAGATTTCATGCTGCGCGGCCAGCAGATCGGCCTGGCCCTGCTGCTGAGCCTGATGGTGCTGGTGTTCTATCAGGATATCGCCCGTCTTGCCGGGTGATGACGCCCTGGGTAGATTCGAGTGCAATTTCCGGACCAGCAGATATAATACCGCATCACAAAAACAATGACCCTGTAAGCATGCGCACCAGCCGTTATCTCTTTGTACTCCTTGTCAGCCTGATGCTGGTGGCATCGGCACTGGCCGAGCCCTTTGTGGTCAAGGATATCCGTCTGGAGGGATTGCAGCGCATTTCCGCAGGTACTGTATTCAACTATCTTCCTCTCAAGCCCGGTGATGTCCTGGACGCGAACAATGCGCCCAAGGTGATCCGCGCCCTCTACAAGACCGGCTTCTTCAAGGACGTGCGCCTGGAGCGTGAAGGTGACGTGTTGAACATCGTGGTCCGGGAACGGCCCGCCATTGCCCAGATCGACATCACCGGCAACAAATCCATCAAGACGGATGACCTGAAAACCGGCCTGCGTGATATCGGCCTGGCGGAAGGACGTACTTTCAACCGTTCGGTGCTGGACAAGATCGAACAGGAGCTGCGCCGTCAGTTCTTCAACAGCGGCAAGTACGGTGTCCAGCTGGAAACCGAGGTCACCCCCCTGGAACGCAACCGGGTGGCGGTGAAGATCAAGATCCGCGAAGGGGACACGGCCCGCATCCGGGGCATCAACATCGTGGGCAACAAGACCTTTTCCGACGAAGAACTGATGAAGGGCTTCCAGTCCAGTGTCGGTGGCTGGCTGTCCTGGCTGACCAAGGACGACCAGTATTCCCGGCAGAAGCTGGCTGGGGACCTGGAGCTGATCAAGTCCTTCTACCTGGACCGCGGCTACCTGAACTTTGCCGTGGAGTCCACCCAGGTGACGGTCACACCGGACAAGAAAAGCGTCTATGTCACCATCAATGTCAGGGAAGGGGATGTTTTCACCCTCAGTGATATCCGCATCACCGGCAAGCTCATCGTCGATCCCGAGGAGTATTTTCCTCTCATCCATCTGCGGCGCGGTGAACCCTTCTCCCGGCGCAAGGTGGTGGACAGCACCGACAGAATCACCGAGATGTTGTCGGAGATGGGATATGCCTTCGCCAACATCAACCATATTCCCGAGATCGACAAGAAAAACCACACCGTGTCCATCACCTTCTACATGGATCCCGGTAAGCGGGTCTATGTGCGCCGCATCGACATCAAGGGCAACACCCGCACCAGGGACAGGGTCATCCGCCGGGAAATGCGCCAGATGGAAAATACCTGGATGTCCAACACCCGCCTCACCCGTTCCCGGGAAAGGCTGCGCAGGCTGGGTTTCTTCGAAGATGTGACCATCGAGACGCCGGCGGTGCCGGGTTCCACCGATCTCACCGATGTGGTGGTCACCGTGAAGGAAAAACCTTCGGGCTCACTGGCCGGTGGTTTGGGGTATTCCGGTGACCAGGGTATCAGTTTCCAGGCCAGCGTCACCGAGGACAACTTTTTGGGCACCGGCAAGAAAGTGACCCTGGCGGCCAACACCAGCAGTTACAATACCCGCTATCAGCTGTCGTATTTCAATCCCTATGCCACCATCGACGGCATCAGCCGGGGTTTCAACCTAAGCTACCAGAAAACCAACTACAACGAGCTGAACATCTCGAATTACCGTACAGACAAATCGGTGGCCTCTGTGACCTATGGCGTTCCCCTGAGTGACTTCAACCGCCTGCGGGCGGGTTTCGCCATCGAGAACACGGATCTTACCCTGGGCGCGGTTCCTCCTCTGGAGATCACAGATTTCGTCAGCCAGGAAGGCGACAGCTACCTGGACTTCAAGCTCAATGGCAGTTGGAGCCACGATTCCCGCGACAGCGCTATCTTTCCTACCCTGGGAACCAAGCAGAGCCTTTCCGGCATCCTCACCATACCGGGAAGTGATCTGCAATTTTTCAAGCTGTCCTACCGCTATCGCCATTACCTGCCCGTGTACCGCAAATTCGTCCTGTCCGGACGGGTGGACCTGGGTTACGCTGACAGTTACGGCAGCACCAGCAAACTGCCGTTCTTCGAGAACTATTTCGCCGGTGGTGAAAGAAGCGTGCGTGGCTTCAAGAACAATACCCTGGGACCCCGTGATTCGACGGGAGACCCCCTGGGTGGCAATATCAAGCTGGCTGGCGGCCTGGAACTGTACATGCCGCCACCCTTCTATGAGGAGTTGGGGCAGACCCTGCGCCTGTCCGTATTCCTGGATGCAGGCAACGTCTTCCAGGACAGGGTAGAATTCGATGAGATTCGGTATTCCGTTGGCGTGGGCGCCACCTGGCTGTCCCCCATGGGGGCCATGACCCTCAGCTTCGGTGTACCGATGAATGACCAGAGCCAGGATGACGTGGAGCATTTCCAGTTCAGTTTTGGCTCGGCTTTTTGATAGATGGAGTGTAGACAATGATGAAGAAAATGCCCCTGTTGGCAGTGCTTGCCGTGTTTCTCGTTTCCCTGAGCGGTGCGGCATCGTCCGCCACCAAGATCGCCTACGTGGAAGTCGGCAAGGTGCTGCAGGAGTCTCCCCAGGTGAAGGCGGTGAAGGAAAAGATCCGCAAGGAGTTTGCCAAGCGTGACGATCAGCTGGTGGCGGAGCAGAAGAAACTGAAGAAACTCAAGGAAAAGCTGTCCCGTGATGGCAACATCATGGGTGAAGCCGAGCGCAAGCGCCTGGAGCGGGACATCATTGCCCGCACGCGCAAGCTGAAAAACGCCCAAAGCGAGTTCCAGGAGGATCTGGCCCTGCGTCAGAACGAGGAATTGGGTAAACTGCGCAAGATGATTGCCGAAGTCATCGTGAAAGTCGCCAAGAAGGGCGGTTACGACATGGTGCTGGAAAGTGGCGTGGTCTGGGCCAATGACAAGGTCAACATCACTCCCCAGGTGCTCAAGGAACTGAAAAACCGCTGATTTCCTGTCATGGCCGGAACCTACAGCCTTGCCGAACTGGCCCGGCGCAGTGGTGCTGAACTGCGCGGAGACGGTGACCGTGTCATCAGCGGGGTGGAGACCCTGAACAGGGCGGGACCTGGCCAGATCAGTTTCTTCAACAATACGAAATATCGCCGTTACCTGGCGGATACCCAGGCTGCAGCGGTGATACTGCGTCCCGAAGATTTGCCGGACTGCCCCTGTGACGCCCTGGTCACGGACAATCCCTATCTGGCCTGGGCCAGGGTCACGGCCTGTTTTGCGCCGGAAGTACCGCGGCAGCCGGGGATTCATCCCAGTGCAGTTGTTGATGCCGGTGCTGAGATTCATGACAGCGCATCCATTGCGGCGGGCTGCGTGATTGGTAGCGGCGCGCGTATCGGGGCGGACGTGCAACTTGGTCCCAACTGCGTGATCGGCCGTGACGTGACCCTGGGGCAGGGCACCCGCCTGGTGGCATCGATCACTATTCTGGATGGGGTCAGCATTGGTGAGGACTGTCTGATTCACCCCGGCGCTGTCATTGGCAGCGACGGCTTTGGCCTGGCCAATGACCAGGGCCATTGGGAAAAGGTCGCCCAGCTGGGCGGCGTGACCATAGGCAACAGGGTGGAGATCGGCGCCAATACCACCATCGACCGGGGCGCCATTCATGACACGGTCATAGCCGATGGCGTGAAGCTGGACAACCAGATCCAGGTGGCCCACAACGTGGAGATTGGCGAGAACACGGCCATTGCCGCCTGCACCGGCATCTCCGGCTCCACCCGCATCGGCGCCGGTTGCACCCTGGCCGGCGGCGTGGGGGTGGTGGGGCATATCGAGCTGGCTGACGGCGTGCACGTGTCCGGCGCCAGTGTAGTGAGCCGCTCACTGAAGGAGCCTGGCGTCTATACTGGCGGCGTGCTGGCCATGCCGCACAAGACCTGGCAGAAGAACATCGCGCGTATCCGGCAGCTGGACGACATGGCGAGACGGCTGCGCAAGCTGGAAAAAGCCCTGGCCGGGATACAGAACGACGAATGAGAAATTGAGGTTCCCGTGAACAACATGGACATCAGTCAGATCATGCAGCGGCTCCCCCATCGCTATCCCTTTCTGCTCGTGGACAGGGTGGTGGAATGCCTGCCAGGGGAACGCCTGGTGGCGCTGAAGAACCTGAGCATGAACGAGCCCTTTTTTCAGGGGCATTTTCCCGGCAAGCCGGTGATGCCCGGCGTACTCATCATCGAGGCCCTGGCCCAGGCCACTTGTCTGCTGGCCATGGAAACCGAACCTTCCGACGAAGACATCACCTATCTGCTGGCCGGCGTGGACAAGGCCCGTTTCAAGCGTCAGGTGACGCCCGGTGACCAGCTCATGCTGGAAGCCACCCTGGACAAGCGCAAGCGGGGCATCTGGGTATTCAGTGCCCGCGCCCTGGTGGATGATAAACTGGCCGCCAGCGCCGAGATCATGTGTACCGCGAGAGAACTTTGATTCATCCCTCCGCCATCATCGATGACAGCGCCCGCCTCGGGGAAGACGTACAGGTGGGGCCCTTTGCCGTCATCGGCCCCGGCGTGGAGATCGGTGACGGCTGCGAGATCGGTTCTCACGCGGTCATCGCCCGCAACACCCGCATGGGGCGCAACAACAAGGTGTACCAGTTTGCTTCCGTGGGGGATGACCCCCAGGACAAAAAATACGCCGGCGAGGAAACCTGGCTGGAGATCGGTGACGACAACGTCATCCGCGAGTTCGCCACCATCAACCGGGGGACGGCCCAGGACCAGGGCGTGACCCGCATCGGCAATGGCAACCTGCTCATGGCCTATACCCATGTGGCCCATGACTGCGTGCTGGGTGACAACACCATCCTGGCCAATGCCGCTTCCCTGGGCGGGCATGTGCAGATTCACGACTGGGCCATCCTGGGCGGTTTTACCCTGGTGCATCAGTTTACCCGGGTGGGCGCCCATGCTTTTGCCGCCATGGGCAGCGCCATCGGCAAGGATGTGCCGCCCTATGTGATGGTGAGCGGCGCCCCCGCCGTGCCCCGTGGTATCAACAACGAAGGGCTGAAACGCCGGGGATTCGACGCCCAAGACCTGTCAGCCCTGAAGCGCGCCTACAAGCTGCTCTACCGCTCCGGCCTGCGCCTGGAAGAGGCCAGGGAACAGCTGGCCCGGCTGTGCGAGGAGGCCGAAGCCGTGCGTCCCATGGTCGAGTTCATCGCCAATCCTTCCCGCAGCATCATCCGCTGATGCGTATCGGGCTGGTCGCAGCTGAACCCTCGGGAGATCAGCTTGCCGCCGGGCTGATGCGCCGTCTTGCCCAACTGCGGCCCGACGCACGCTTCGAGGGCATAGGCGGCAAGGCCATGATGGCGGCGGGGCTGGAAAGCTGGGCGCCCATGGAAAGGCTTTCCGTCATGGGCCTGGTGGAAGTGCTGGGGCGGCTGCCGGGGCTGCTCAGGCTGCGGAGCGACCTGGCGCGGCGCTGGCGGCGGAACCCGCCGGATCTGTTTATCGGCGTGGACGCCCCGGATTTCAACCTGGGGCTGGAAACCCGGTTGAAGCAGCAGGGCGTGCCCACGGTGCACTATGTCTGTCCCACGGTATGGGCCTGGCGGCCCAGGCGGGTGGAGAAGATCCGCCGCGCCGCGGACCTGATCCTGAGCATCTTTCCCTTCGAAAAAGCCTTTCTCGACCGTCATGGCCTGGATTCCGCTTATGTGGGCCATCCCATGGCGGCGGAGTACCCCCTGCAGCCGGATCGGGCCGCCGCGCGCCAGGCCCTGGGGCTGAAAGCCGGCGTGCCGGTGCTGGCCCTGCTGCCCGGCAGCCGCCGGGGCGAGGTGCAGCGCCTGGCGCCTCCGTTTCTCCAGGCCGCCCGGCGCTGCGCGGCATCCCTTCCCGGGCTGCAGGTGGTCACCCCTCTGGCCACGGAAGCCACCATGCAAGACTATCGGCAGCACTGCCGCCGCTTCGGTGCGGGCCTGGACATCACCCTGACGCTGGACAACACCCGCCAGGCCCTGGAAGCCGCGGACGTGGTGCTGGTAGCTTCGGGCACGGCCACCTTCGAGGCCCTGCTGTGCAAGCGCCCCATGGTGGTGGGTTACCGCCTCAACCCCCTGACCCATGGCATCATCAAGGGCCTGAACATGCTCAAGATCGAACATGTGGCCATGGCCAACTTGTTGAGCGGGGAACCCCTGGCGGAGGAATACCTGCAGGGGCGTTGCACGGGGGAAAACCTGGCGCAGGCCCTGCTGGGCCTGTTTCGCGACCCGGCCCGGCGCGCGCGTATCGAGGCCGCCTACCGGCAGGTTCATGAGGGCCTGGTCATGGACACCAACGACCTGGCGGCCCGGGCCGTCCTCCAACTCCAGGAGAAATCGCAGCATGAATGAACCTGTATGCGGTGTGGATGAAGTGGGGCGCGGTCCCCTGGCAGGGCCGGTGGTGGCGGTGGCGGTAATTCTCGATCCAGCCCAGCCCATACCCGGCCTGGACGATTCCAAGAAACTCACGGAGAAACGCCGCGAGGCTCTGTACGACGAAATCCTGGACAAGGCCCTGGCCTGGTCTCTGGGCAGGGCGGAAGTGGAAGAGATCGACCGCATCAACATCCTTCAGGCCTCCCTGCTGGCCATGAGACGGGCCGTGACCGGATTGGCGGTTGCGCCCGGCCATGCCCTGGTGGACGGCAACAGGCTGCCGGAACTGCCCTGCAGCGCGGAGGCCATCGTTGGCGGTGACGGCAGCGTGGCCTGCATCAGCGCCGCATCCATCATCGCCAAGGTGTCCCGGGACCGGGAAATGGTGGCCCTGGACGCTCGCTATCCGGGCTATGGTTTGGCTAGGCACAAAGGCTATCCCACCAAGGCCCATATCGAAGCCCTGGAGGTCCTGGGAGTCACGGAAATTCATCGGCGCAGCTTCGGTCCGGTGCGCCGGGTATTGGAAGCTCCGGTATAGGGTCTTCCATGGGAGGGGCATAAGGGGTCGGAGTCAAATCACCCCAAGCTGTTGAATTTGCACGACATCACCTGATTTGACTCCGACCCCTCACCCAGACCCCTTACGCCCACCCCTTTCCCTCTGACATAATCCCCCCATGGAACCCCGCTTCGTACACCTGCACCTGCACACCGAGTACTCCATGGTGGACAGCGTGGTGCGCATACCCGCCCTGGTTTCGGCCCTCGAGGAGCAGGGGGGCGCGGCGGTGGCGGTGACGGATCAGTTCAATCTGTTTTGCCTGGTGAAGTTCTACCGCGCCACCACGGGCGCGGGCATCAAGCCCATCTTTGGCGTGGATCTGCATCTGCGCAATCCTGAAAACCTCAATCAGCCGGACCGCCTCATTCTCCTGGCGCGCAACGACACGGGGTATCGCAACCTGCGCGAGCTGGTATCCCGGGGCTACCAGGAAGGGCAGCACCTGGGACGTCCCATGCTGGAGCGGGACTGGCTGACCCGGCAGAGCTGCGAAGGGCTCATCGCCCTGTCCGGCGCCCGGGACGGCGACGTGGGACGGGCCCTGCTGGCGGGCAATGAGGCGCTGGCGGAGGAATTGCTGGATCACTGGCTGGCGCTGTTCGGTGATGCTTATTACCTGCAGCTGGTGCGCACGGGCCGTCCCGACGAGGAAGACTGCCTGCACCTGAGCGTGGAGCTGGCGGCCCGCCGCCAGGTGCCCGTGGTGGCCACCAATGAAGTCTGTTTCCTGAAGGAAGAAGATTTTCAGGCCCATGAGGTGAGGGTGTGCATCAACCAGGGGCGCACCCTGGACGATCCCCGCCGGCCCCGGGACTATTCTCCCCAGCAGTATCTGCGCAGCGCCGAGGAGATGGCGGAACTCTTTGCCGATATCCCCGAGGCCCTGGAGAACAGCGTGGAGATCGCCCGCCGCTGCAACGTGACCATGCGCTTCGGCGAGAACTTCCTGCCGGATTTCCCGGTGCCGGAAGGCCTGACCATGGACGAGTTCTTCCGCCAGCTGTCACGGCAGGGCCTGGAGGAGCGCCTGGACCGCATCCTGGACCGGAATGCCCCGGACTTCGAGGAAAAGCGCAAGCCCTATGATGAGCGCCTGCAGACCGAGCTGGACGTCATCATCGAGATGGGCTTTCCCGGCTACTTCCTCATCGTGGCGGACTTCATCCAGTGGGCCAAGGACAATGACATTCCCGTAGGTCCGGGGCGGGGCTCAGGCGCGGGCTCTCTGGTGGCCTATGCCCTGAAGATCACCGATCTCGATCCCCTGGCCCTGGAGCTGCTGTTCGAGCGTTTCCTCAATCCCGAGCGGGTATCCATGCCGGATTTCGACATCGACTTCTGCATGGACCGCCGTGACGATGTCATCGAGTACGTGACGCGGAAATACGGCCGGGAAGCAGTGTCCCAGATCATCACCTACGGCTCCATGGCCGCCAAGGCCGTGGTGCGTGACGTGGGCCGGGTGCTGGGCCATCCCTACGGCTTCACTGACCGGGTGGCGAAGATGGTGCCCTTCGACCTGGGCATCACCCTGAGCAAGGCTCTGGAGGAGAGCGAGGAGCTGAAACAGGCCTATGAGACGGACGAGGAAGTCACCCAGCTCATCGATATGGCCTTGCAGCTGGAGGGCCTGACCCGCAATGCCGGCAAGCACGCCGGCGGCGTGGTCATCGCCCCCGGCAAGCTCACGGATTTCACCGCCCTGTACTGTGACGCCGACGGCGGCAACCTGGTGACCCAGTTCGACAAGAACGACGTGGAGGCCGTGGGCCTGGTGAAGTTCGACTTCCTGGGCCTGCGCACCCTGACCATCATCGACTGGGCCCTGAAGACCATCAACCGCCAGCGCCGGGAGCAGGGGCTGGAACCCGTGGACATCAACGCCATTCCCATGGACGACCCCGAGTCCTTCGCCCTGCTCAAGTCGGGGGCCACCACGGCGGTGTTCCAGCTTGAATCCCATGGCATGAAGGAGCTGATCCGCAAGCTGCAGCCGGACAACTTCGACGAGATCACCGCCCTGGTGGCCCTGTACCGTCCCGGCCCTCTGGGCACGGGCATGGTGGATGATTTCATCGCCTGCAAGCATGGCCAGAAACAGGCCGAATATCCCCATCCCAAGCTGGAGCCCATACTCAAGCCCACCTATGGGGTGATTCTCTACCAGGAACAGGTCATGCAGATCGCCCAGGTGCTGGCGGGCTATTCCCTGGGGGGCGCGGACCTGCTGCGCCGGGCCATGGGCAAGAAAAAACCCGAGGAGATGGCCAAGCAGGGAGAGATCTTCCGCAAGGGCGCCGTGGAGCGGGGCGTGGATGAAGCCCTGGCCACGCGCATCTTCGATCTCATGGCGCACTTTGCCGGTTACGGCTTCAACAAGTCCCATTCCGCGGCCTATGCCCTGGTGTCCTACCAGACCCTGTGGCTAAAGACCCATTATCCCGCGGCCTTCATGGCGGCGGTGCTGTCCGCGGACATGGACAACACGGACAAGGTGGTGCACCTCATCGAGGAATGCCGGGCCATGGAACTGGAGGTACTGCCGCCCCGGGTGAACCGTTCCCAGTACATGTTCAACGCCGAGGGCGACAAGACCGTCATCTACGGCCTGGGGGCAATCAAGGGGGTGGGGGAGTCGGCCATCGAGGGTATCATTGCCGCCCGGGAAGAAGGCGGGGCATTCAAGGACCTGTTCGATTTCTGCCGCCGTATCGACCTGCGCAAATGCAACCGCCGGGTGCTGGAATCCCTGATCCGCGCCGGGGCCCTGGACGAGCTGGGCAGCAACCGCGCCACCCTCATGGTGCAGCTGCCCCTGGCCCTGAAGATGGCGGAACAGCATCATGCCCTGGAAGCGGCGGGACAGACGGACTTGTTCGGCATGAGCGAGCCCGAGGCGCCGCCGGCCATGGGCATCATTCCCGACGACGTGGAGGACTGGAGCGACGAGCAGCGCCTGCGGGGGGAGAAGGAAACCCTGGGCCTGTTCCTCACCGGCCATCCCATCGATTTCTATGAGGCGGAGCTGAAGGGCTTTGCCACGCGCATCGGTGATTTGTCCCTGGATGAAAGCCAGAAAGGCTATGGCCGGGGCAAGGATGTCACCGTGGCCGGCCTGGTCATGGAAGTGAACAAACGCAGCACCCAGCGGGGCATGATGGCTTCGGTGCTGCTGGACGACAAGAGCGGGCGCATCGAGCTGACCCTGTTCAACGAGGCCTTCGAAACCTGCCGGGATCTGCTGGTGGTGGACAGGGTGCTGGTGGTGCAGGGCAAACTGGTGCATGACGAGTACCGGGGCGGCCTGGGCCTGCGCGCCAATGAAGTGAGCAGTTTCGAGGACTACCGGGAGAGCCGCCTGGCGGCCCTGGATCTGGTGCTGGACGAGCAGTTCATCCGCGGCAACAAATGGACGGCGGTGGATCTGCGCGACCGGCTCCGTGAGCTGCTGGCCGATGCCCGGGGCGGCAGCGTCCCCGTGGCCGTGCGCTACCGCCGCGCCGGGGCCACGGCCCTTATCCGCCTGGGAGACGACTGGCGCATCAAACCCACGGACGAGCTGCTGCGCCGCCTGTACCGCTTTCTGGGCGAAGGCGGCGTGGTGCTGCATTTCGGCAATTTCGTTCAGGAACAGGCGGCAATTGGGGTATGATATGCCTCATCCGAAACCTGTGAGCGGCCTTCATGGATCTCAATTTTCTTGAATTCGAACAACCCATTGCCGAACTCGAAGCCAAGATCAGCGAACTGCGTCTGCTGGGCGACGATGCGGAAATCAACATCCAGGAAGAAATCGAGCGCCTGGAAGAGAAGAGCCGCAAGCTTACCGAGTCCCTGTTCTCCTCCCTGAATCCCTGGCAGATCTCCCAGCTGGCGCGCCATCCCCTGCGGCCCTATACCCTGGATTACATCGAGCGCATCGTGGACGACTTCGAAGCGCTGCACGGCGACCGCGCCTTTGCCGACGATCAGTCCATCGTTTCCGGCATCGGCCGCATCGACGGCCGCCCGGTGATGATTATCGGTCACCAGAAGGGCCGCGATACCAAGGAAAAACTCAAGCGCAACTTCGGCATGCCGCGTCCCGAGGGCTACCGCAAGGCTCTGCGCATGATGGAGACCGCCGAGCGCTTCAAGCTGCCCATCCTCACCTTCATCGACACCCCGGGCGCCTATCCCGGCATCGACGCCGAGGAGCGGGGCCAGAGCGAGGCCATCGCCCGCAACCTGCGCGAGATGGCCGGCCTGCGCACCCCCATCGTCGCCACCGTCATCGGTGAAGGCGGCTCCGGCGGCGCCCTGGCCATTGGCGTGGCGGACAAGCTGATGATGCTGCAGTACGCCACCTATTCGGTCATTTCTCCCGAGGGCTGCGCCTCGATTCTGTGGAAAAGCGCCGACAAGGCGCCCCAGGCGGCCGAAGCCATGGCCATCACCTCGGAAAAGCTCAAGGAACTGGGCCTCATCGACGATATCGTTCCCGAACCCCTGGGCGGCGCCCATCGCGACCCCGACGCCATGGCGGACAACCTCAAGCGCTCCCTCATCGCCGCCCTGGACGAACTGCAGGGCAAGCGCGAAGACGCATTGCTCGACAGCCGCTACCAGCGCCTCATGTCCTACGGAGTGTTCAGCGAGTAGCGCTGCCGCCGTGGCGTTCTCACCGGCCAGCCTGTTATCCACCCTGGGAGCCCTGCCTGTCCCGAAAACCTACCGCCTGGCCCTGAGCGGCGGCCTGGATTCCGTGGTCCTGCTTCATGCCCTGCATGAAATCGCCCCGGAACTGCAAGCGCCTTTTCAGGCCCTGCACGTGAACCACGGCCTCCATGGTGATGCCCTGGAATGGGAAAACTTCTGCGAGGAACTCTGCGCCTCCCTGGACGTGCCCCTGACCAGCCTGCAACTGCAACTGGGGCCTGTCACCGGCCTCAGCCTGGAAGCCCTGGCCCGGGAGGCGCGCTACAGCATCATGGCCGGGGAAATGGCCGAAGGGGAGATGCTGCTGACGGCTCACCATGGCGACGATCAGGTGGAAACTTTTCTCCTGCAGCTGCTCAGGGGCGCCGGGGTCAGGGGTCTGGCGTCCATGCCGGTGCTGCGGGAATGGAACACGGGGTGGCTGGCCCGTCCCCTGCTGGCCTTCAGCCGGGCCGAGCTGGAGGACTGGGCCAGGGCGCAGGGGCTGAGCTGGCGGGAGGACCCCAGCAACCGGGAGACGGACATCCGCCGCAACTACCTGCGCCATGAAGTCATCCCCCTGCTCAAGGAACAGTGGCCCGGCCTGGTGGCCACCACCGCGCGCAGCGCCCGGCACTGCGCCGAGGCGGCCCGCCTCCTGCGCCAGCTGGCGGAAGATGACCTGGCACCGCTGCTGGACCCCGCCCGGCCATGGCAGCTGCCCCTGCAAGGGCTGGCGGCCCTGTCTGCGGAGCGCCAGAAGAACCTCCTGCGTCACTGGATAGGCAGTCACGGCCTGCCCGTGCCCCCTCAGAAGCCCCTGGCCCGTATCCTGGGGGAGGTGATTCCCGCGCGGGAAGACGCGCTGCCCCAGGTGGACTGGGAGGGCGGCCAGCTGCGCCGTTACCGCGGGCGCCTGTACCTGATGCCTTCCCTGCCGCCGGCGCCGGATGCCACCCTGAGGCTTGACTGGGACGGGCGTGACAGGCTGGCGCTTCCCTCCGGGCTGGGCAGCCTTCAGGCAAGGGAGGCGGTGCCCTGGCTGCAAGGCGGCGTCACCGTGATGTTTCGCCAGGAGGGCATGAGCTGCCGTCCGGCCGGCCGTCAGGGCGAGCGCAGCTTCAAACGCCTGTGCCAGGACATGCACATTCCGCCCTGGCTGCGCCCCCGTCTGCCCCTGCTGGTGCGCGATGGCCGCTTGCTGGCAGTGGCGGACTATTGTCTGTGCGCGCCCCAGTCCGGCGAGATGCCCCTGGCCTGGGAACGCCCCCAATGGCTGTACTGAACTTTCACCGCAGCTATGCCTCCCGTCATCCCCTGGCCGGGGTGCTGGTCAACCTGCTGCTCCTGCTGGCGGCGGCCCTGCTGGCCCTGGGGCTGAAGCTGCCCCTGGTCAGCGTGGAAAAATTCTGGTTCTTCGGCAACAGCGTGAGCCTGCTTTCCGCCATCGCCCAGCTGTGGCGGGGCGGCGAACAGGGCCTGGCGCTGCTCATCGGCGCCTTCAGCCTGCTGTTTCCGGTGCTCAAGCTGCTGTTGCTGCTGGTCATCTGGAACCTGGAGGACAGCAGCAGTCCCCGCCACAGGCGCCATCTCAAGTGGCTGGACACCTATGGCAAATGGTCCATGCTGGATGTCTTCGTGGTGGCCCTGCTGGTGGTCACCCTCAAGCTGGGCATGCTGGCCCATGCCCGGGTGGAGTTTGGGCTCTATGCCTTTGCCGCCAGTGTCATCCTCACCATGCTGGTGTCGGCATGGATTGGCCGTTACACGCGGGAGTAATGATCCCGGTCAATGGCGTCTCCTCTCATGCCGCGCACAATAGGGACGAACACTGGAGAGGAGAACAATCATGAAAGATCTGGTCTGGGACAACACCCTGAGCGTACAGGTTTCGGAAATCGACGAGGATCACCGCCGGCTGGTGGATCTTTTCAACCTGCTGGGCCACGCGGTGGAGGAAGATGCTTCGCCGGAATACATCGACGCCCTGCTGGAAGAACTCATTGCCTGTACTCAATGGCATTTTCGGCACGAGGAGCGGCTCATGGTTCAGTATGCCTACGAGGGGCTGGACGAGCACCGGGCGGAACATGATGAACTCGTGCAGAGCGTGAAGGAACTGCAGACGCAGCGCAGGCAGGAAGGCGCCAGGATTTCCATGGAGGATATCGAATTCCTGGAGCACTGGCTCACCGGCCATATCCTGGGACTGGACATGGATTTGGGGGCTTTCCTTTCCGAGGTCATGTAGGAGGCTACCGCAGCAGCTGTCAGGCCGAGTCGTAACAGCCCAGGGAAGGGCTCTTACGATATCCTCTCATGGGGAGGGCGAGGAAATGCCGTTCCCCCCTCACCCTGGCCCTCTCCCCGCGGCGAGAGGGAATTTATTCATGAGCAGTGGCCAGGAATTCATGGGAGATGGTGCGGAAACACGGACATTCCCCCTCCCCCGCGCGCGGGGGAGGGTTGGGGAGGGGGCGACACAGAGCGTTCAAAGACGTTTTTTCTGTTGCTTTGGCAGCCCGGTGCGATTTTCCACCAGGGCGCGCATGGCGGTGCTCACATAGGCTTTCAGATCCTCGAGCATCTGGTCCCTCTCCGGCAGCTGCTCATCCGGCGTGAAGGAAGGCTGGGGATAGAGCTGGTAACGCCCGGACACAGCCTTGCCATGAGGCGGCTTGATGACGATGCGCTGGCCACGGAAATGCGCCACCGTGTGGTCGCTGCCCGATGGCTTGATGATGCCGAAACCGGGATCCTCATCCGGCAGGGAGAGCAAATCCCGCCCCCAGCACTGATGGCTGAAGGGTTTCCCCAGGAGCAGGCTGACAGCCGTGGGAACGATATCCTGCTGGGTGGCGGCGGTGTGGATGCGTTTGCCGAAACTTTCCTGGATGCCGGGGGCAAGCAACAGCATGGGTACGTGGAAGCGCAGCAGATCGATGTCGCCAAGCTGCTTGTTCACGCCAAAACCATGATCGCCCACCAGCATGAACAGGGTATGTTGGTACCAGGGCTGTTTCTTCGCTTCATCGAAGAACCGTCCCAGAGCCCAGTCGGCGTAGCGCATGGCAGTAAGATGTTGATCCAGGCCGCCGAATCCTGTCACCGGCTTCACCGGCAGGGGATGGGGCAGGGCGTAAGGCGTGTGATTGGACAGGGTCTGCAGCACGGCGAAAAAGGGTTTGTCCGCATCCAGACGGCTGAATTCGCGCAGGGCCTGGTCGAACATATCCTGATCAGAGACTCCCCAGGTGGGGTCGGTAAACACCGGGTTTTCCATCTGATCCCGGCCAATGAAGCGGGTCATGCCCTGGTTGCGGAAAAAGCCTTCCTGGTTGTCCCAGTTGAAAGCGCCGTTGTACACATACAGATCCTGGAAGCCCAGAGGCTTGAGCAGGGCGGGCAGGCCGGAGAACTGGTGCTGGCCCTCGGGTTCCTGCATCAGATACTCAAAGCCCGGCAGGTTGGGAAAGCAGGCCACGGTGGAGAACATGCCCTGGTGGGTATGGGTGCCGTTGGAGAAAAAGTGGTCGAAGAGCAGGCCCTCCTGAGCCAGCTCGTCGAAACGGGGGGTGATGCCATGGTCATTGCCCAGAGCGCCGGTGAACTGGCCGGAGAAACTTTCCATGATGATGAACACCAGGTTTTTCGGCGGGTGGGGCAGGGTGGCGCCAGGCTGGTGGCGGCGCAATACCGGGTATTGATCCGGCTGCTGCAGATCATCGCCCGGCGCCAGCAGCAGTTGGCGGGTGCGGGCCAGGGCCTGTTCCCGGTTCATGGCTTTGAGCCAGATTTTGCCCGCATCTTTTTTCTTGTTGCCCATGGCCGCCTTGGCCAGGGACCAGGTGCCGTTCAGAGCCAGGTGATTGGCAAACAGGTTCTGGCTGTGAAAGGCATCGCCCCAGCGCAGGGGCGCGCCATGACGCAGAGTGCCCCTCGCGCCCAGGGCCGTCAGGAAGGCGCAGAGCAGGAACACCGGCAGGCGCAGCCACCAGGCCGGGTAGGTTTGACCAAACTTGCGTGTCCAGCGATCCGCCAGGGACAACCCCCAGGTGAGCAGGCCCAGCAGCAGGGCCCACAGCAGCAGGTAGCGCACCACGGGAAAGCCGTGCCAGATCATGCTGCTCACGGTGGCCGGATCTTCCTTGAGGTACTGAAAGGCCAGGCTGTTCAGGCGGGTGTGGAACTGGTGATAGAACTCCGGCTCGGAAACTCCCAGCAATAACACGATGCCGCCGGTGACAAGCAGCCACAGGCGCGCCAGGCGGCGCTCTCCCAGGCCATTGGGCAGCAGCAGGCCCAGCACCAGGGGCAGCACCATGTAGCTGGTGATGATGAGATCGAAGCGCAGCCCCACCAGGAAGGCCCCGACCAGGTCGTCCGTGGACGCGGTGGCTGCGAGATCGGCGTTGCGGGCCAGCAGAATACCCCTCAGCACCGTTTGCAGCAACATCAGCAGCAGGGCGCTCGAGGCGATGAAGCCGATGTCGGCAAGGAAAGGGCGCGCGGACCTGGTGGTTCTCATTGGGGAATTTGGTGGGGAGTCAAAAGCGCAATTATAGCCGATGAATACTTATCTTATCCTTATCCCGTTGCGGGGAAAGCTTACGAACATGCCGAATAATACAAAACACACCATCGTGACAACATGCGTGAAAGTTGGCGGGAGGCGGGCCGTTCTTTCCCGGCAGTCCGGGTTGACGTGATTGTATACCCCGGGTACACCCCGGGGGTCGGAGTCAAATCAGGGTGATGTTGCGCGAATTCAACGGCTTTGGTTGATTTGACTCCGACCCCTCACTTCCCTCACTTCCCTCACTTCCCTCACTTCCCTCACTTCCCTCACTTCCCTCACTTCCCTCACTTCCCTCACTTCCCTCACTTCCAGTCGGGACGCAAACTGAGTAAACTACCCGGTTTCCTGATTTCGAGGAACCAAGATGCAGGACATCAACCCCATTACCAATAAAATCGCCGATCTGAAGGGACGTCTGGAATCCCTCAGGGGGTATCTTTGACTACCCTGAAAAGAAAGAGCGCCTGACGGAAGTTCTCGCCGAGCTGGAAGATCCGGAGGTCTGGAACGACCCTGACCGGGCCCAGGCCTTGGGGCGTGAGCGCGCCGATCTCGAGGCCGTGGTGGAGAACATGGACGAGATCACCGCCGGCCTGGAAGACGCCGCCGACCTGCTGGAAATGTCCGTGGAGGAAGGCGACGAGGAGTCCGTGGCAGGCATTGCCGAGGAAGTGGACGGCTACGAGAAGCGGGTGGAGGAGCTGGAGTTCCGCCGCATGTTCTCTGGCGAGATGGACAGCAGCAATGCCTTTCTGGAGATCCAGGCCGGCTCCGGCGGCACCGAGGCCCAGGACTGGGCGGAGATGCTGCTGCGCATGTATCTACGCTGGGGCGAGGCCCATGGCTTCAAGACCGAGCTGATGGAGGTGTCACCCGGTGAAGTGGCGGGCATCAAGTCGGCGTCCATTCGCTTCGAAGGCCCCTATGCCTACGGCTGGCTGCGCACGGAAACGGGGGTGCATCGCCTGGTGCGCAAGTCGCCCTTCGATTCCGGTGGCCGGCGCCACACGTCTTTTGCCGCCGTGTTCGTCTCTCCGGAAATCGATGACAGCGTGGAGATCGACCTGAACCCGGCGGATATCCGCGTGGACGTGTACCGGGCGTCCGGCGCGGGCGGTCAGCACGTGAACAAGACCGAATCCGCCGTGCGCCTGACCCATCTGCCCACCAATACCGTGGTGCAGTGCCAGAGCGGCCGTTCCCAGCACAAGAACAAGGACCAGGCCATGAAGCAGCTCAAGGCCAAGCTCTACGAGCTGGAGATGAAAAAGCGCATGGAAAGCCAGCAGGAGCTGGAGGACGCCAAGTCCGACATCGGCTGGGGCAGCCAGATCCGTTCCTACGTGCTGGACCAGTCGCGCATCAAGGATCTGCGCACTGGCGTGGAAACCGGCAACACCCAGGCGGTGCTCGACGGTGGTCTGGATATGTTTATCGAGGCCAGTTTGAAGAGCGGTCTTTGAAGATTTATATGTAGGTTGGGCTTTAGCCCAACTGAAAGCCGTCGGACTGAAATCCGGCCTACGATGGGAATTATGAATGTTGGGCTTCAGCCCAACCTGAAGACAGGTCGGACTGAAGTCCGGCCTACAATGGTGTTTGAAAAAATGAATGATACGACCCAGGAAGAAAACAAGCTCATCGCCCTGCGCCGGGAGAAACTCCAGCGCAAGCGCGAGCAGGGCGTGGCCTTTCCCAATGACTTCCGCCGCGAGGATCTGGCGGCGGATCTGAACGCCGAGCTGGGTGACAAGAGCAAGGAAGAGCTGGAAGCCCTGGACCGCCAGGCCAAGGTGGCCGGGCGCATCATGGCCAAGCGCGGGCCTTTCCTGGTGATTCAGGACATGAGCGGCCGCATTCAGTTCTATGTGGACCGCAAGGGTCTGCCGGCGGAGCTGCTGGAAGACATCAAGACCTGGGACATTGGCGATATCGTCGGTGGCGAGGGGCCGGTGCACAAGTCCGGCAAAGGTGATCTGTACATCAATCTGAAGAAGGCGGTGCTGCTCACCAAGTCCCTGCGCCCATTGCCCGAGAAATGGCACGGCCTGTCGGACACCGAGCTGCGCTACCGCCAGCGTTACCTGGATCTCATCATGAATCCCGAGTCGCGCAAGGTGTTCGAGCTGCGCTCCAAGATGATCGATTACATCCGCCGTTTCCTGGTGGAACGGGGCTTCCTGGAAGTGGAGACACCCATGATGCAGGTGATCCCCGGCGGCGCCACGGCACGGCCTTTCATCACCCATCACAACGCCCTGGACCTGCCCCTGTACCTGCGCATCGCGCCTGAGCTGTATCTCAAGCGCCTGGTGGTGGGCGGTTTTGAGAAAGTCTTCGAGATCAACCGCAACTTCCGTAACGAGGGCCTGTCCACCCGGCACAATCCCGAATTCACCATGCTGGAGTTCTACGAGGCCTATGCTACCTATCACGATCTCATGGATCTCACCGAAACCATGCTGCGCGGCATTGCTCAGGATCTGCTGGGCACTACGGTGATTGAATCCCAGGGCGAGACTTATGATTTCGGCAAGCCCTTCGCGCGCATGACGGTGAAGGAATCCATAATGCATTTCAATCCTGATATCCCGGCAGAGGATCTGGACGACCGCGACAAGGCGGCGGCTCATGCCCAGCGCCTGGGTGTCGAGGTCAAGCCAAGCTATGGTCTGGGCAAGATTCAGATCGAGATCTTCGAGAAGACTGTGGAGCACAATCTCAAGCAGCCCACCTTCATCACCGCCTATCCCACGGAAGTCTCTCCCCTGGCGCGGCGCAATGACGAGGATCCCTTCGTCACTGACCGCTTCGAGTTCTTTGTCGGCGGGCGGGAGATCGCCAATGGCTTTTCCGAGCTGAACGACCCGGAAGACCAGGCGGAGCGTTTCCGCAAGCAGGTGGAAGAAAAGGATGCCGGTGACGACGAGGCCATGCACTTCGACGAGGACTATGTGCGCGCCCTGGAGCATG
>JALVNE010000382.1 GCA_027026755.1 Sedimenticola sp.
AAAAAAAGGCGCCCGAAGGCGCCTGATCCCAATAGGAGGGAGGGAAAAAACGGGTTTCAGCCGGCAATTCCGGGATTGCCTTTCACGCCGATGAGTTTTGGGGTGTTGAGTTTCCTGATTTTCACCGTGCCCTGCTCCTTCAGGTAGTCTGCGACGACATCCCAAATGGGCCGGCCGGGCGATTTCGATCCGACGGTGGCCCAGCCGGATACCATGTATTTCTTCCTGGCTTCGATCTTGGTGCCGTCGTCCAGGGTCATGTTGCTGATGCGCCTGCCCATGGTCTGGCCCGGTTCGCAGACATAGTCCATGCCGCCAACCCGCACCATGTCCCCGCCTTGTTGATAGTAGGGGTCGGGGTTGAACAGGTTGTCGCACACGTCTTCCAGGATGGCCTTGATTTCCTCGCCGGTCATTTCGCGGCGATAGGTCTCGGGGTAGGTGATGCAGGTCTGGTCCATGACGTTGTCCATGGTGATGTCCTGACCGGGCAGTACCGTGGTGCCCCAGCGGAAGCCGGGGGACAGGGAAATCTGCGCATCATTGACCTTGTTCAGGGCGTCACAGATGATCTGGTCGAAGGTGCCGTTGAAGTTGCCCCGGCGGTACAGGGTCTCGCCGGCCACGGCCAGTTTTTTCTCCAGCTTGTCCTTGTAGGGGGCGCGCACCTTGTCGATGTAGGCCTGCATTTCCTTGTCGGCGGGCAACAGATTGGAGAATACGGGCAGCAGGCGGTAGCGGTACCCCTTGAGCTTGCCTTTGCGCACGTCCAGATCCATGACGCCCAGGAACTTGCCGTTGGAGCCGGCGTTGGTCACCAGGGTCTTGCCTCCCTTGTTGCTGACCTCCACCGGGCGGGGCACGCCGTCGTGGGTGTGGCCGCCGAAGATGACGTCGATACCGCTGACGCGGGAGGCCATCTTCAGATCCACGTCCATGCCGTTGTGGGAGATGACCACTACCAGGTCGGGCTTCTCGTTTTCCCTTACGTGGTTGACCATGGACTGCATGCGCTCGTCCTGGATGCCAAAGGTCCAGTCGGGAATGAATCGCTGGGGATTGGCAATGGGGGTGTAAGGGAAGGCCTGGCCGATGACGGCCACGCGCATGCCGTTCACGGACTTCATGGTGTAGGGCTTGAAGGCCAGGCCGCTGTCTTCATCGAAACCAGCGAAGTCGGCAAAGCGGTAATCGAACAGGGCGTCTTCATTGACGCTCACATTCTGAGCCACGAACTCACCCTTGAAGTCGCCGATGTTGGCGATGACTTCCTTGTCCAGGTAGGTGAACTCCCAGTGGCCGGTCATGACATCCACGCCCAGCAGGTTGCAGGCGCCGACCATGTCCTTGCCACGGGTCCAGTAGGCGGTGCCGGAACCCTGCCAGGTATCGCCGCCGTCCAGCAGCAGGGTGTTGCCGTCGCCGCGCTCTGCGCGCAGGCGTTTCACCAGGGTGGCGAGATGGGAGAAACCGCCCACCTTGCCGAATTTCTTCGCGGCATTTTCAAAATCCAGGTAGGTGAAGGCATGGGCTTCGATGCTTCCCGGCGCGATGTCGAAATGTTCCAGGAAAGCCTTGCCCACCAGGTGGGGGGCTTTGCCCTTTGCCTTACCGATGCCCAGGTTGACGCTGGGCTCGCGAAAATAGATGGGATTCAGCTGCGCATGACAGTCGGTCATGTGCATCAGGCATACGTTGCCGAATTTGGGTACTTCGTACAGGTCGGAAGGCTTGCGCGTGGCGGAAAAAGCGGATGCCGGCAGCATGCCAGCCGCGCCGGCCAGGCCCATAAGCCTTACGAATTCTCGTCTTGATATGGTCATGGTGGAATATCCTGTGGATGGGGGTACAGAAAACCCGCCCTGCTCCGCCTGGAGCAGGACAGGTTCTGTGCGGGAATCAGCGGATTTTGGCGCTGATGGAGTCGCTGTTGCCCTTGTTGTCCTTCCAGGACAGCTCGATGGCGTCGTCTTTCTTGCCGCCTTCGAATTTGAATGCCAGGTAGGGGTTCTTGGACACAGAGCCGCCCCACTCACAGTTGATGACTTCCTTGCCGTTGTGCTTGCACACGACTTCCTGAATGAAGTGGGCGGGAATCAACTTGCCGGTCTTCTTGTTCTTGCGCAGACCGGTTTCCATGGGATGAGTGATCAGTGCCTTGACCACGGTTACGCCGTTTTTGGCTTTTGCGCGAATCTTGATGGTTTTAGCCATTTCGTGTTGCCTCTTGGTTGATCAGCCGCCGCAGCCGCCAATAGTGACTTTTACGCCCTTGCGTGCGGAAAACAGTTTGCCGTTGGCCTTGACCACGGCGATGACGTCGCCGGTCTTGCCCATTTTGACCCGGGTGGATACATCGGGCAGAGTGCCCTTGGGCAGGTGGAAGACGGCGGACAGGGGTGTGGCGTTCTTTTCCACCAGCAGGGTGATGGAGTCCACGCCTTTCATCTTGGTGACCACGGAAACCGGTACAACGGCACCGTTTTCGGCGATATCCGGCGCCTTGATGGTGATGTCCTTGGAAGGCGTGGTTACCGGATTTCCGCCGGCAGCGGCGATGGCTTCATCGATGCTCTTGGCCGTGAAAGCGGTCTTGTTCCAGGCAGCCAGTACGGCGCCGGGAGTGAGCAGGCCGGCGGCTGCGCCGAGGGTGCCTGCGGCCAGTGATCCCTTGAGGAATACACGGCGTTTCTGATTGAAGTTCATAGTGATTTCTCCGTGCTGTGTCAGTTTGTAATTAGAAGCGCGGGCCGGCGTTTTTCTGCGCCATGGCCTGCTTGTATCCGGCTTCGGCCTGGAATTTGGCAATCTCGAGAAGCTTGAGCGCCTTGGCATAGTCGCCGGCTTCGGCGGCCTTGATGGCGCTGGGCAGGTACTTCTTCTTCGATTTCTTCCAGCGGATGTCACGCCATTCTCCGCCCACGGAAGCCGCTTTATCCACGGCGGCCTGGGTTTCGGCCAGTGCGGCCTCGTATTGGGCTTTCATACTGGCGGGTTTTTCCGGTGTGGTGGCGTTGCAGCCTGCCATGAGCAGGGCCAGGCCAAATGCAGTTATCAGTTTTTTCATGTGTCTGTCTCCCCGTTACTCGCGGTAACCCGGTGCGTTGATTTCCAGGCCGTTGGACATGTAGGTATGGAAGAATTCCAGGTTCCTGTATTCCTTGCTCTGTGCCTTGAAAGGACGTGCGCGAACCTGTTTGTTACAGCCACCGTAACGACGGTGCAGGGTGCCCAGGCCATCGCCTTTGCCTTTCTTGGCCCACTTGGCGCGGAATACCGGGAAGTGAGTGGTATGTCCCAGGGCGGCGCTGAGGGTGTTGCCGCGGATGCGCTGACCGGCGTAGTAAACATGGCAGTCGGCACAGGCCAGGTTCAGCTGGCCCCGCTTGGCGTAGAAGAAGTGCTTGCCTTCTTCATAGGCCTGCAACGCTTTCGGATCGTTGGGGACAACGACGTTGATTTTCTGGCCGCGGGCTTCATAGCCCAGGTAGGCGCCCAGGTGGGCAATCTTGCCCTTCTTCCAGCCGAAGGGCTTTTCACCATTGGCCTTCAGGCATTTGTTGATGTCGCCTTCCAGGGTGACCACCTGCTGGGTCTTGCTGTCCCAGTGGGGGTATTTGACGCGAACCTTGGAGGGGTCCTTGCCGAAACAGCTGGCAAAGCTCTTGCCGTTCTTGAAGGGGGTTTCCCAGATCTCGCGGCCCTTGTCCACGTATTCTTCATAGGGAGGAAACTCCTCCATGGACTCCCACTGCAGGCGCTTGCTGGCGTCCAGGGCATAGGGGCCGTTGCCAAACTCATTCAGCTCGATGCCGGGGAAACGCTGCTCGAAATAAGTGCGGAATTTTTCCAGATCTTCTTTGGGGCTGGAAAATGCCTGTGTTGCAGTTGCCACCAGACCGGCGGAAAGCAACAGCGTCAATGTTTTTTTCATGATGTGTCCTCTTGCGTCCGGTGGATTACAGGCTGTGAATGAAATCGGTCACCAGATCGATTTCTTTCTCGGTAAGAATTTTGTGGCGTCCCATGGGCGGCATGATGCTGTTGGGGTTGGCCACCGTGGCGTCCCAGATCTGGGCGCGCAGCTTGGCCTTGTCCGGGAAGCGCTGTTTCATGGCGATCAGAGGGGGGGCGATGGTGCCTGCCAGGGTGCCGCCTTCGATGTGGTGGCAGGCAAGGCAGTTGCCTTTCTTGCGGTCAAAAGCGATCTTTTTGCCTTCAGCAATGTTGTCCGCGCTGACCTGGGCGGAAAACACCAGTCCCGCGCACAAGGCCAGTGCAGTGGTGGTTCCACCAAGCCTTTGGGTAAGTTTCGTCATTACATCCTCCAGGGATAATAAGGATACCGTTGTCGTAGAGCATTTGCTGTCCTGACCCTGTGCCTGAGATAACAAATGTCTGCGAGTTGAATACATCTGCTAATGTATGTCCGACGGGCCTGCTTGCTCTTTGTGGCAGCTTTGCCTCGACGTGGTGGAAGTATGAATCGCTGGCCGGATGAGGGAAATTGGCAGATACAGGAAATTGAATTAGGGTTTTCCCTAGGGTCGTATCCAGCCGCCGCGATGCAGGGACGCATCGCCATTTTCGGTGGCTGTAAAAGCCATTGAAAATGAAGGAACCGGAAAATCGCAGTTTTCCGACATCCTCCTGTAGGGGAGGGGAGTGTTCAGATTTCGGATTCGCTGCTGTCCTCTACGGCCAGGACCATGCGCATGAGGTCGGACAGGCTTCGCGCTTCCATCTTTTCCATTACCCGAGCGCGGTGAGCTTCCACAGTGGACTGGCTTACGGAGAGTTCCAGGGCGATGACCTTGTTGCGTTTACCTGCCACCACAAGTTTCATGACCTCCTGCTCCCGGGGGGTCAGGGTTTGCAGCCGGGCGCGGATTTCCGCCAGCTTGCTGGCGCGGCCCCGTTTCCTGGCGTCGAGTTCCAGAGCCTTGTGCACGCTGTCCAGCAGGGCCTGGTCGTTGAAGGGCTTTTCAATGAAATCCACGGCGCCAGCCTGTACGGCGCGTACGGCCATGGGTACATCGCCATGGCCGGTGATGATGATTACAGGCGGGTGGATGATTTCCGCGGCCAGGCGGGCCTGGAGTTCCAGGCCGCTCATGCCGGGCATGCGCACGTCCAGTATCATGCAGCCGGGCCGGTCGGGATCGAACTGCTGCAGGAAATCGTTTCCGGATTCGAAGGTTTCCACCTGCAGGCCCACGGATTCCATGAGCAGGGCCAGAGCCTGGCGGACTTCCTGGTCATCATCGACAATGAATACGGTGGCGGGCTTGTCAGTCATTGCTATGTTGCTTTACGGGAAGGGTGAAGCGGAAGATTGCGCCTTTGCTGGCATGGCTGTCGTAATACAGGTTGCCGTTGTGCGCGGTGATGATTCCCATGCTGATGGAAAGTCCCAGCCCCATGCCCTGGGGCTTGCTGGTGACGAAAGGGTTGAACAGTTTGTCCCTCACTTCGGGGCTGAGGCCAGGGCCGGTGTCTTCCACGGAGGTGATGACGGCGTTGCCTCCCGCCGAACGGGTGCGCAAGGTCAGCACGCGTTTGGCTTTGGGGACTTCCGACATGGCCTCGATGGCATTGCGGATCAGGTTGAGAATGACCTGGTCGATCTGTATCTGTTGTGCTTCCACCAGGGGAATGTCGGTGTCCAGGTCCAGGATGACTCGAATGCCCGCCTTGCGGATTTCCGGTTCCACGAGCATCAGCACTTCTTCTACCAAACGGTTGATGTTCACCTGGGTATGGCTGGGTTCTTCCTTGCGTATGAACTGGCGAAGCTGCTGAATGATGCCACCGGCGCGGCGTGCCTGGGTTCCAATGGTCTCCAGTACGTCCAGCACGCGGTCGGCATCCGTTTCGTCGGATTCCAGCAGGCGGGCGCAGGCGTCCGCGCTGGTGGCAATGGCCGTGAGAGGCTGGTTCAGTTCATGGGCGATTCCTGATGCCATTTCCCCCATGGTGCTCAGGCGGGCCACGTGGGCCAGTTCCATCTGGTACTGGCGGTCGGCCTCCGCGGCCCGCTTGCGCTCGCTGATGTCGCGGAATACCACCACGGACCCCCTGATGTTTCCTTCTTCATCACGGATGGGCGTGCTGCTGTATTCCACCGGAAAACTGCTGCCGTCCTTTTTCCAGAACAGATCTTCCTCGACATAACGGGGCTTGCCTTCCTCGAAGGTAAGATACACAGGGCATTCACTGCCGGGGTGAATGCTGCCGTCTGCCCGGGTGTGATGCAGGATACGATGCTGGTTCCTGCCGATGAGATCTTCGGGCCGCCAGCCGGTGATCTCCGTGACGGCCTTGTTGATGAAAGTGGCATTGCCCTGCAGATCCACCCCATAGATGCCGTCGGATACAGAATCCAGGATAAGATTGTGCTGGCGCTCCAGCATGCTCTTGGATTTCTTCAGGGCCCGGTTGAGGCGCGCCACCCAGCTGGTCATGATGATCATGAGTATCAGAAACGCCATGCCCGTGAGCAGCCAGTACCAGTATTTTTCAATGGCATCACTGAGGGTGAATCGCGCCGGCTGATCATATGGCGGCAGATGCAGGTCGCGCAACAGTTCATGCACGGGCTGGTACTCCAGTGGCGTGGTCCAGCCCGCGTATTCGCCCCACTGGGCGGCAGGCTCCAGGGGTGACATTTGCAGCAGGGCCACGGCCACCCTCCGGGCCAGTTGGCCGGGTGTATGCGGCAGCTTGCTGAACGGCCATTCGGGGTACAGGCGGGTGCTGTGGGGGAAGGGGTGCTCCGGGCTTTTTTTCTGTCCCAGAATCTTGAATTCCCCGGCGAAGGCGGAGCCGTCCTCGCTCATGAGTTCCAGAATGCCGGTGCGTACTGTCCCCACATCCACTTCACCCCGCTGCACGGCTTTCACCACGGCATCATGGGTGCCGCCGAAACGCAGGCTGGCCGTATCCCGGTAGGGGTGGATGCCAATATCCTGCAGCTCCTTCCAGGCCATCTGGAATCCGCCAAGAGATATTTTGTCCACTGCCATGAAAGATTTTCCGCGAATGTCTTCCAGGCTGTTGATGTCCTGCCGGCCAGCGCGGGTGAAAATGACGCCGCCAAAGATATTGGAAGGCCTGCCATCGATGAGATTGTTCAGGGTGACGATGCGGGAGATACGGTAGCGAACCTCCATGTTGACGTAGATGCTGGGGTTCACCAGCAAAAAATCCACCTCCCCGTTTTTTACTGCGGGCTCTATCTCGCGGAAATCCAGGGGCACGATGCGGAAGCGGTATTCAGGAACCACCCGGGACAGATAGTCTGCCGTGGGTGACCAGTTTCGCAGGGTGGCTTCATCGCCCCTGTGGCTGAGGACGCCAATGGATACCTGGGGAAGATTTTCTGCCGTTGCGGTGCTGCAGATCAGAATCATCAGCAATATGATGCGCGTTATGACGGTAGGTCGGGCTTCAGCCCGACAATCCACCGTTGGGGGTCGGACTGAAGTCCGACCTACAGGCGCGTGTCTATTATCCACGAGGGGCATCCAGGGTGTAGGGTGTCGGGTCGATTTTGGTTTTCCGGCCCAGAAGCAGATCTGCCAGCAGACGGGCGGAAGCCGGCGCCAGCACCACGCCATTGCGGTAGTGACCCGCGTTGATGTACAGGTTTTCCACTTGGGGGTGACGGGTAATGTAGGGAATTCCGGCAGGCGCGGCAGGCCGCAGACCGGCCCAGTGTCTTTCGATGGGGCAGTCCTTCAGCAGTGGAAAACGCTGCCTGGCCAGTTGCGCCAGTTCCTCGCGGGTGGCGGCTGTCGTGGATTTGTCGAAACCGGCTTCTTCCAGAGTGCTGCCAAACAGAATCCGGCCATCCTGACGGGGAATGACGTAGCGGTTTTCTTCGAGCATCATGTGCCGGATTTGTCCGGGCTTTCCCCTGAACAGCAGCATTTGGCCGCGAACCGGGCGTATGTCGGCGCCTTTTGGCAGCATCTGACTGAAGCGGCCTGTCCAGGCGCCCATGGCCAACACC
>JALVNE010000383.1 GCA_027026755.1 Sedimenticola sp.
TTATTATGGTGAATCCCCGTAAGGGTCTTCCCATATATCTCTCTGTCTGAAATAATTATATCCACCCCATACCATCGCTCAATCATCTTTTCTACCTTCGCTATCGGTGTTTTATCAAATCTTAAAATCCCCTCCCTCCAGCTCAAATCTATTTCAGGGTTTACTTTCATGATCTCCATTTTATCTGATGCCGGATCATATATGAGTTTTTGGTTTTTTGTCAGTGTCGCAGTATTGACGCCTTTCTTATCGAGATTCACTTTGACTACTCCTGATTCTACAGTCACTGAAAACTCATTGTCGTAGGCGTCTATATTGAATGATGTGCCAAGTACCTCTACCTGATAATCTTTTACCTTTATAATAAAAGGTCTTTGTTCGTCACGGGCTACATCAAAATAAGCCTCGCCGGAAATTTCTACCACGCGGCTACTTGAATCAAATCTGGAAGGATAACTGATCTGGCTCTGCGCATTGAGATGTACGAGACTACCATCATGCATTTTCATCCTGAACATCCTGCCTCTCGGCGTTGATTTTGTGATGATCTGTATTCTCTGGGATAAGATGGCCAATCTCTGACGGTATCTCTCAGTAGCTTTGAATTGGGTTAATATAAACCAGCCGGAAAGCAGCACACCAGCTAAAAGGACAATAGCTGCTGCTACGGAAAACCTTTTTTTATGGCTTTTATAAAAATTAATTCCTCTTTCAGGGTATCCATCATTTCGCAACACCTTCAATTTTGCAGGATGTTTTACTTCAGGTCTGGAAATGGTAGTATTCGCCTCGATTTCTCTCAAGAATTGTTCCTCCATGAATATCTCGTAACGGGCAAGGGTGTCCTCGTCATCAAGCCCATCGAGAAAATCTTCAAATTCATCTCGTGAAATTTGACCACTTAATAACCGTTCAAATAATTCTTCAGGAAGCATTAAGGCTTATGTTTTTTGTTCTAATACTTTGTAAAAAAGAAATCGTACTATCGGGATTAAAATTTTTTGCCACTTTTTGCGGCTCATTCTTTTACAGGCAATTGGTAGTGCTTTCTAGGAAGGGGATGGGTATTCCTTATAAATTATAAGGCCCATTTATAAAAAGCTCCATAGTTCTACTTTACGAAGATAAAAAACTTATTCAATAAAATGGCTAAGATGCTGATAATCTGTATATTAGTAGTGTATTAATATTTGTTAAACCACCGATTGAATTTAAAGATGTTAGAAGTTCAATCGGATAAAAAAAATTTTGCAAAAAATGCAACACCTTGTAAATCAGCCAATTGCGTTACTCTTTATTTCAGGCCATATGAAAATCTGTTTCAGGTTGCCCGTCACAACCGATCAGGGGTGGCCATGCAATACATACAAGGGTTGCTAAGGCTTGACAAAGGGAAGGCCAACATGGAAAGAATGGAAGAAGAAATCCCCGAAAGCGAGTACAGGGCATATCAGCATTTTATCACAAATTCGAAGTGGGATTACCGGGCGGTGATCAACAAGGTATGCAGAGATGCCTCTGAAGTGATCAAGTCGGTAAAATCGAAAAGCGGCAGGCTGACCGGCCTGATCATAGATGAATCGGCGCATTTGAAAAGAGGGGATAAATCGGTCGGTGTGGCCAGGCAATATGCAGGGGTAGTGGGGAAAGTAGAAAATTGCCAGGTGGGGGTTTACGCATCGTTGGTCAACGACAACCGCGCTGTATTGGTCAATGAGCGGTTGTACTTGCCGCGTGCCTGGTCCGGGGACAGGCAAAGGTGCAGACAGGCCGGGATACCGCCGCGGGAGGTCAACTATAAAACCAAACCGGAACTGGCCCTGGAAATGATCGATGAAATAATTGGCCTTGGGGCAGAATTTGACTGGGTTGGCGGAGATGGTTTGTATGGGCATAACGGGTCATTGCGCTGTGGTCTTGACCGGCGGGGATTGTTGTTTATCCTTGATATACACAAAGATGAAACAGTGTACCTGGAAAAGCCTGTTTTTTCCATACCGGATAAGCAGGGCAAAAGGGGCAGGCCTGCCAAAAGGCCGACAGCCGACAGGCCACCAGTAAAGCTTAAAGACTATATAAACCAGCTTGGCCCCAACGACTGGAAAGAGGAAAGAAAGGTCAGAAGGACGCAGAAAGGTTGGAAAAAATCAAAAGTGCACCTGAAAAGGGTATGGGTTTGCGAAGGGGCTGACGGTGAAGTAAAGGAGCGCACACTGATCATAACCCAAAACGTGGGTGGCCCCGAAAAGACAAAATACAGCCTGAGCAATGGAAAAATACAGGATTATACACACCGTGAATATGCATGGATGCAATCGCAGCGCTATTGGGTAGAGAGAACATTTGATGACAGCAAAAATGAATTGGGTATGTCGGACTACCAGGTCAGGAAGTGGACCGGGTGGCACCACCACCACTCCCTTGTATTGATGGCAGGGTTGTTTTTATTGGTGCAAAAAATAGAAAATGAAACCGAGGCGCCCCTGATGAGCACAAGGGATGCGAGAATTTTGGCCGTTATCGCACTTTTCGGAACCGAAAAAGACCTTGAAATACGCATGAAACAAATGAAAAAAAGACACCGGAAAAGACAAGCAGATATTGACAGAAGATA